>JAAZLP010000259.1 GCA_012799265.1 Phyllobacteriaceae bacterium
AGCCGCACGGGCCTCTTCTGCGGCGCGGGCTTCCTCTGCAGCACGTGCTTCCTCAGCAGCGCGAGCTTCCTCAGCGGCACGAGCTTCCTCGGCTGCACGGGCCTCTTCAGCTGCGCGGGCCTCTTCAGCTGCGCGGGCCTCTTCAGCTGCACGAGCTTCTTCAGCCGCACGGGCTTCCTCGGCGGCGCGTGCGGCTTCTTCTTCTGCAGCGCTGTTGTCGGGCACCGGGGCGGCGGCAGGAGCGCCACCAGCAGAGGCAATGCATTCCTCGATATTGGCGTAGCCGGCGACGATGCACCACTCGGTCAGGTCAGCGCGAGCAGCCTCGATGGCGGCTGAATCACCTGAGGATTGGGCCTGCTGATAAGCAGCGATGGCGGATTGCAGATCCGCGGACTGGGCATTTGCGGGCAGAGGTGCAACGGCCAATAGGCCGATGCTGGTCCCGGTGAGGAGCCAGTTCCTGAGGCGCATGTTTCTGTTCCTTCGTGTGTGCAACACTTCAAGCCTAAGCATCATTGCCGATGCCTGAACGCAATCTGAACGGCCATCCAGGCGCAAAAATGCGCGGATTAGGCTCGTTTACTCCCAAACGCCGGGACCTTAGCTGAGTTCCTCCCGGCTCGTGCAACATGAAATCATTGTTGGTTTGCGGCGGGAATGGGGCCGATGGTCGGATCGGCGCATCGGTGGCTCCTTTCCCACATCTGACTGTGCTAGTGCGGTGTGATGCAACAGGCTATCGACAGCATTGTGGTTCGCACGGAAGGGCAGGGACTCTACGAGGTCTCCCGCCCGCTGCGTGCCTTCGTTGCGCAATCCGCGATCACGACTGGCCTGCTGACCGCTTTCGTGCGCCACACCTCGTGTTCGCTGCTGATCCAGGAAAATGCTGATCCGGATGTGCAGACCGATCTGCTGGGGTTTTTCCGGCGTCTGGTGCCGGAAGGCATGGACTGGCTCGTGCATACCACAGAGGGGCCGGACGATATGCCGGCGCATATCAAGTCAGCCCTCACCCAGACCTCCATCGGCATTCCGGTGTCTGAAGGGCGTCCCGTGCTGGGGACGTGGCAGGGACTTTATCTCTTCGAACACCGGCGGCGACCGCATCGCCGGGAAATCGTCTTTCATCTCATCGGGGAATAATGATGGATTGGGGCAGTATCCTTGCCTATTGGCCGTTCGTGCTGGGCATGCTGGCGACGGGTGTCGTCTCCGGAATCGCGGCCGGGCTGTTGGGCATCGGCGGTGGCGCGGTGATCGTGCCGGCGCTTTCCAATGCCTTGCTGCTCATGGGCTATGACGCCGAAGTGGTGCAGCATGTGGCGGTAGGCACCTCGCTTGCCATCATCATTCCCACTGGCATCATGAGCGCCCGATCGCATCACAAGCGCGGCGCGGTGGATGTGGCGGTGCTCAAGCTCTGGGCGCCCCTCATCGTCATCGGCACTTTTGTGGGCGGGCTGATGGCCGGCTGGTATCCTGGCAACGTCCTGCGCGTGGTCTTCGCCGTCATGGCCTTCATCATCGCGGCCAATATCATTTTCTCGTTTCAGACCCGTCTCATGGGCCATCTCAAGGGATCGTCGCTGACGCACCGGATCTCGGCCTTTATCGTCGGCTACATCTCATCGCTGATGGGGATTGGCGGGGGCTCGCTGACTGTGCCGACGCTGGTCGCCTTTGGTGAGAACATGCACAAGGCCGTGGGTACGTCGGCAGCCATTGGCGTCGCCATCGCCATTTCCGGCACGGCTGGCTTCCTGATCTCTGGCTGGGGCGTCGACAACCTGCCGCCGCTCAGCATCGGCTATGTGAACCTTGTGGCGCTGGCCCTTGTGGGCGTGCTGGCGGCTCTCTGTGCGCCAATCGGCGCTGCCCTGGCGCATCGGATGGAGCAGAAGACCCTGAAATACGTCTTCGCGGCGTTCCTGGTGCTCGTGGGCGCCAATATGCTGTGGAAGGTCGTGCTGGGATAGGGCTGATGCTCGTGGCCGGCGCCCGTCGGCTCGATTGGGTTGGTGGGGACGGGTGACTACGGTAGACCGCCCCCACCGCCCAAGCCCCCTCAATGAGGGGATTCGGGGACATCAGGGGCGAACCGGAACCGATCCACCCCTGACGCACCAACGTGCGTTTGGCCTTTTCGGTTGGCCAAAAGAAGGCGATTTCTTGCCGACCCGCTGATTACTTGTCGTCGTTGTCCAAATCCCACGCCACGGTGACGGTGACGGAGAAGGTCAACTCGCCCGCTTCGACCGGCACGGCTGAAGCGGCCCTTTCTGCCATTGCATACATCGGGTAGGGCTGGGGTGCGCCGTAGTCGGCGCGCTCGCTGATGGATTCAAGGTCGCCGAGCGTGGCGCCAGCGACGCCAACATAGAGTTCTGCCTTACGGCGCGCGTCGGCAAAGGCCGCCTTGCGGGCTTCATCGAGCAGATCGGACGGATCGGCGACCGAGAAGGAAACGCCATTGACGGTGTTGGCGCCGACGGTCACCGACTGGTCGAGAATATTGCCCAGGTCCTCGAGATCCCGGATCACCACTGTGACGGAGTTCGACACCTGGTAGCCGTTGATCCGCGGCGGCAGGGAATAGCCGTTTTCATCGCGGTCGTCGGAATAGACATAGTTCGGGTTGACCGAGAAACCGGAGGTCTGGATGTCGCGGGCTTCGATGCCGGCTTCCTTTAGCGTATCGATCAGTTCGGCCATTGCGGCGGTATTGGCATCCAGTGCCTCGCGGGCGGTGGCGCCCTGGGTGGTTACGCCCGAATTGATAGTTGCCATATCGGGAGCCGCACGGACTTCGCCCCTCCCTTCGATGGTCACCTCACCAGCATAGGCGGGAAGCGCGGTTGCGAGCAGGGCGGCGGAGGCGATTGCGATGAGACGACGCATTGAAAGGCTCCTTGAAGCTTATATCAGGCACAGGAATCCCGAGCCAATGCGTCGTTATTACGGCGTAGATGAACGGGACTTGAACGACATCTGACCAGACGCAAGTGCAAAAGTATGATTTAATAATCCTTGCGTTGCGCCGGTGTGGCCGCTACTTCACTACGATACATTTTTTGGGGCTTTTCATGACGACACACCATGTGCCTGACGGCATCCTCATCGGTCGCGCACTGGTTCCGGGATTTGAGCATCCCCGTATCGTCACCCTCCGCGATGGTCAGCTCGTCGACATTACCGCCCGCGGCATGGCGACTGTCCGCGACATCGCCGAAAGCGGCCGTGCGGCCGAGCATGTGCGCAATGCGCCGGGACGCGCGGTCGGCGCGATTGAGACCGTCATGGCCAATGCCCTCAACGGCAACAGCGATGTGTCGGTCCCCCGGCTTCTGGCGCCGATTGACCTTCAGGCGATCAAGGCTTCGGGCGTTACCTTCGTGGTTTCCCTGCTGGAACGCGTCATCGAAGAGCAGGCGCGTGGCGACAAGAGCCGCGCCGATGCGCTGCGCGGCGAGATTCTCGATCTGATCGGCACCGATCTCAGCCAGCTCGTGCCCGGCTCGGATGCCGCGATGAAGGTCAAGGCTGCCCTGATCGAAAAGGGCGTCTGGAGCCAGTATCTCGAAGTCGGTATCGGGCCGGACGCGGAAATCTTCACCAAGAGCCAGCCCATGAGCGCAGTTGGTTATGGTGCAGAAGTGGGGCTTCACCCCATCTCGAGCTGGAACAATCCTGAGCCGGAGATTGCGCTTCTGGTGACCTCGAAGGGCGAGATCATCGGGGCGACGCTTGGCAATGACGTCAATCTGCGTGACGTTGAAGGCCGATCGGCGCTGCTGCTTGGCAAGGCCAAGGACAATAATGCTTCCGCATCGGTTGGTCCTTTCGTGCGTCTGTTTGATGGCGAGTTCTCGCTCGATACGATCAAGCAGGCCGAGATCAAGCTGCGTGTCGAGGGCACGGATGGCTTCGTGCTCGAAGGCCAGTCCAACATGGCGCAAATTTCGCGCACGCCGGAATCTCTGGTTGCTGCGACCATCGGTGAGCACCACCAATATCCAGACGGCCTCGTCCTCTATCTCGGCACGATGTTTGCGCCGGTGAAGGATCGCGACGGGGAAGGCAAGGGCTTTACCCACAAGGTGGGCGATGTGGTCGAAATTTCGACGCCGAGCCTGGGTACACTTTCGAACCGTGTGAACCTATCTACCAAATGTCCGCCCTGGACTTATGGCACCAGCCATCTGCTGCGCGATCTTGCCCGCGCCAGCCTCCTCTAATCACTGTAGGTCCGCCAAGGCGGATACACCATTTTTCTGAAAGGCCGCTCCCATGAGTGAACTGCACAAGAACCTGATCGACGGCGAATGGGTGGGCAGCGACGGCGTTGAAAACATCAACCCGTCCAACATCAATGAAGTCGTGGGCGTCTATGCGCGCGCCACGGCCGAGGAAACCAAGCAGGCCATCGCCGCCGCCAAGGCTGCCTTCCCGGCCTGGTCGCGCTCGGGCATTCTTGAGCGTCATGCCATTTTGTCCAAGACCAGCCAGGAAATCCTCGCGCGCAAGCAGGAACTGGGCGAGCTGCTGAGCCGCGAAGAAGGCAAGACCCTTGCCGAAGGCATTGGCGAAGTGACGCGCGCCGCGCAGATCTTTGATTTCTTTGCTGGTGAAACGCTGCGCCTCGCAGGCGAAATCCTCCCCAGCGCGCGTCCGGGCCTGACGGTGGAAATCACCCGCGAGCCGGTCGGCGTTATCGGCATCATTACGCCGTGGAACTTCCCGATCGCCATCCCGGCCTGGAAGATTGCCCCGGCCCTGGCCTATGGCAACACGGTCGTCATCAAGCCTGCTGATCTCGTGCCTGGCTCAGCCTGGGCCATCGTTGACATCCTGGTGCGGGCCGGCCTGCCCAAGGGCGTGCTCAACCTGGTCATGGGCAAGGGCTCGGTGGTCGGTCAGACGCTGCTCGACAGCCCTGATGTCGATGCGGTCTCGTTCACCGGCTCGGTCGGCACCGGCAAGCGCGTGGCCGAAGCCTCGATCAAGCATGGCCGCAAGTTCCAGCTGGAAATGGGCGGCAAAAACCCGACCGTCGTGCTCGACGATGCCGATCTCAAGGTCGCCGTCGAAAGCGTGGCGCAGTCGGCTTTCTTCTCGACCGGCCAGCGTTGCACGGCTTCGAGCCGCGTCATCGTCACCGAAGGCATCCACGACAAGTTCGTTGCCGCTCTCGCCGAGCGGACTGCGGGCATTCGCGTCGGCCATGCACTGGACAAGAATACTGAAGTCGGCCCCGTCGTGGACCCGAGCCAGCTCAAGCAGGACACCGACTATATCGAAATCGGCAAGGGCGAAGGCGCCAAGCTGGTGGCCGGTGGCGACCGCGTGAAGGGCGACACGGATGGCTACTTCCTGCAGCCGGCGCTCTTCACCGAGGCGACCAATTCGATGCGCATTGCCCGTGAGGAAATCTTTGGCCCGGTGGCTGCAGTCATCAAGGTCAAGGACTACGACGAAGCGCTGGCGACGGCCAATGATACCGATTTCGGTCTTAGCGCCGGTATTGTCACGACCTCGCTGAAATATGCGACGCATTTCAAGCGCAATGCCGAAGCCGGCATGGTGATGGTCAATGCGCCGACCGCGGGTGTGGATTTCCACGTGCCGTTCGGTGGTCGCAAGGGGTCGAGCTACGGCCCGCGCGAGCAGGGCACCTATGCGGCGGAGTTCTTCACCATCGTCAAGACCGCCTATACCGCCGCCGGCTAAGGCGCTTTTACAGCGAATATGGAAACGGGGCCCATCGGGCCCCGTTTTGCTTTCAGCCCTTGCGCTGGGTGAGAGCCATGCCGGCAAAAATCAGCACGATGCCGAGGACGCAGGCCCAAAGCGTGATCGGAACGCCGCGCGCGAAATCCAGAACCACACCCGAGACCATCTGCCCCGAGATCAGCAGCAGCGTGGTGTTCACCGCGCCGATGCGGGTGATCAGCCAGGAACCTGAGGCCACGAAGAAAACGCCAAGGGCGCCGCCGAGATAGACCCAAAGGGGAATCTCCGCGAGGTTTGGCGGGATAAGGTCGCCAATCGCCAGACCCAGGAGGGTGATGAAGATCAGACCGACGAGGTGGTTCCAGAAAGAAGAAATCAGCGGCGTCGTCGAGAGCGAGAGGCGGCCATTGATCTGGCGGCTTAGAATGATCAGCAGGCCGATGACGAAGGCGAAAATGACGGGACCAATCATGCCGAGCCGACCCCGAAGAGGATGATGAGGAGGCTGCCAGCGGCAATGAGCACGAACGAGGCCGTGTCGCGCATATCCAGCCTGCGCTTGGGCAGGCCGAGCAAGCCCCAATAGTCGGCGATGAGGCTGAGGGTGAACTGGCCGGCGAGACCCAGCGCCAGTGTTCCGGCAAGGGCCAGGGGTGAGTTCACCGACCATGAGGTAAGAATAACGGTGATGCCCCCAAGAATACCGGCGAGGTAGGCCCAGAGCGGCGGCTTGCCATAGGTCTCGCGCGCTTCGGCAGCGGCCTTGCGCTCACGGCGCCAGATGAAGGCGAGGAGAAGGGCCGCGACGACCGTGCCGACCCCATGGGCCTGCCAGGACGAGAACATGGCACCGCCAAATCGGCCGGCTTCGCCATTGAAAAAGACAGCGCAGGTGAGAAGGCAGCCTGAACCAAAGGCCGCAAGAAGATACAGCGGTTTTGCCCGCTGTGCGGTGGGCGACGTCATGGGAGAAATAGTCCGACTCAAGAAAGCTGGAGGAGCTTAGCCGAGCCGGACAGTTCTGCGCAGGGGCAATGCGCCTTAAGCGCGGGCCGCTCACTCGCCGCGGGGGAGGGCGGTATAGACGCGGGCAACGAACTGGTGGAACTCGGCCATGTAATTGGCGAGGAAGTCCTTCGTGCTCTCATTGGTCACCGTACCATCGTCGGTGATCAGATCGGGCGTGAAGTGGATATAGGCTTCGATGGCGTTCATCTGGGGCGAATTACAGAAGCTCAGAATGCTGCGCAGGTTCTGCTGGGCGACAGCGGTGCCGATCGCGCCGATGGAGGCGCCGATGATGGCCGAGGGCTTGCGGGTGAAGGAGTTCTGGCCCCAGGGGCGGCTGGCCCAGTCGATGGCATTTTTCAGCCCGCCCGGAATGGCGCGATTGTATTCCGGCGTGATGAAAAGAAGGGCGTCGGCGTCGGCGATTGCCTTCTTGAACTGCCGCGCCACCGGTGGGTAGTCCGCGTCGTAGTCGGCGCTATAGAGCGGCAGGTCCCGGAAGGGGATTTCGTTCATCTCAAAGCCGTGGTGTGCGAGGCGCACTAGGGCCTTCGCGAGTTTCCTGTTTATGGACGTGCTGGACAGGCTGCCGACAAAATAGCCGACCTTGAACATGGTGGTCATGGGAACTCCTCCCTGCAATGCGGTGAAGACATTCAACGCGTGGCAGAGAGGTTTTGATCCTGCGCGGACGATCAGGCCGCCTGGTAAGCCAAAGCTTCCGCCACCGCGATTTCGGCCAGGGCAAGCGCAGCGTCCCGCGTCCTGGCGGCGGCGATGAAGCGACCATTGTGGCAGAAGGTGGCGCCTGTAACACCGCTGGCAGCTTCCAGATCTTCGTTGGTCAAGCCAGCCCAGGCGGCAGGGAGATCGGCGCGAAGCTCAAAGCCTTCGTCCGCGCGGCGGATGCCGGTGACGATCCAGTCCTTGTCGCGTGGGTGGACGACGAAGAGCAGGTGGTCCGCACCAGCCTTGAGAACGGCAGAGCGGAAGGGCATGCCCATCGGCAGTTCGAGAACGTTGCTGTCGCCTGCTTCAGCAATGGCGTTCGCGACCACGGCCTCGGCGCGTAGTTTTGCGGCGCTGCGGGCGACACTGGCTTCCACAAAGCTGCGTGCGATGGCGAGGGCAGCTTCAAAAGCGCGTTCATCGGCACCGGGCGTGCGATCGTCGAAATCAGGCTTCAGGGTTTCGAGAAGCGAGGACAGGGAGAGTCCGGCAAGCGGGCCGGTGGGGCTCTCGGCGCCATTGTCGATGAGGTCGATGGGCAGCACGAAGCCCTGATCGACGCTTGCGTGCACGGCGTCGACGTGTTCGGCGGGAACGTTGAAGCTGGCGATGTAATCGCGGCCAAAATGCTTCCAGACGAGACCAAAGGAGCTATAGGGCTGGCCGTCTTCGCGTTGTGGCGCGCCACGCTGATGGTGATCGAAGATGCGGGCTTCCGCGTCATAGGCGCCGCCGACATCGTAGATGATGCGGTCGGGGGCGGGCGTGATCCATTCCGGGGAACGGCTGCGGACAAGTTTTGCCTCCGGGAAGATGCGGGTCAGGACAGCGCTCGACAGCAACTCGTCAGCATGGAAGCCACCAGAATGGGTGACGAGATGGTCGGGCGTCATATTTGCAGCAGTCCTGTTGTTTCTCTTGTGTCGCGGCTGTCCGAGCAGCGCCGCCTTGCTAGCCTGCTTCGGCGGCAAGAGGCAAATTTATCGACAGTGTCGTCTCTGGGCGCGACAAATGGCCGGGGTCAGGCTCGCTGGTCGTAGCGTTCGTCAAAGGCGTAGCCGGCGCCGCGGACGGTGCGGATGGGGTCCGCTTCCTTGCCGCGATTGATGGCACGGCGGAGGCGACCGATATGGACGTCCACGGTACGCTCATCGACATAGACATCGTTGCCCCAGACGCCATCGAGGAGCTGTTCGCGCGAATAGACGCGGCCGGGATGGCGCATGAGATATTCGAGCAGGCGATATTCGGTGGGGCCGAGATGGATGTCGCGGACGCCCCGGCGGACGCGGTGTGTTGTGCGATCGATTTCAAGATCGCCAACCTTGAGGGCGTTGGTCACCAGATTGGGGCTCGATCGGCGCAATAGGGCGTGAATGCGGGCGATGAGCTCGGGCACCGAGAAAGGTTTGACGACATAGTCGTCGGCGCCGGTGGAAAGGCCGCGCACGCGTTCCTCTTCCTCGCCGCGTGCGGTCAGCATGATGATCGGCACACGGCTGGTTTCCTCGCGGGCGCGGAAGCGGCGGCAGAGTTCGATGCCGGAGACCTCGGGCAGCATCCAATCCAAAAGGATCAGGTCGGGGAGTTTTTCGGCGATGGCGTGCTGGGCTTCATCGCCGGTTTCCGCGGTGTAGACACGAAAATCCTCGGCTTCGAGATTGTAGCGCAAGAGGGTGGCGATATCGGTTTCGTCTTCGACGATGAGAATGGTCGCGGGCATAGATGTGCTCCGTCGGTCGCGCTCCCCGAGGGGAGCCGATAGGCATAGTTTGACGCTTTACCCCTCCGGGCCTCCCCTATTGAGGGGGAGGGGCGCAGGGTGGCGGGCTAGATCTTGATCTGCTGGCGCTGAAGTTCCTGGACTTCGGGCGTCAGCTGCTTGCCGGTCGCCAGGTAATAGGCGCGCTCGGCGATATTGGTGGCGTGGTCGCCTACGCGCTCGAGGTTCTTGGCGCAGAACAGAAGATGGGTGCAGGTGGTGATGTTGCGCGGATCTTCCATCATGTAGGTCAGGAGCTCGCGGAAGAGCGAGGTGTGCATGGCATCGACCTCGTCGTCGTGATTGCACACTTCAATGGCAGCAGCGGCGTCGCGATTGCCATAGGCATCGAGCGCATCTTTGACCTGACGCAGCACCAGGGCGGTCATGTTCTTGACGCCGTTGTAGAAGGTCGGCTGCAGGTTGATGCCTTCGATCTTGAGCGAGCGACGGGCGAGCTGCTTGGCCATGTCGCCGATGCGTTCGAGGTCGCCGGCGACGTGGATCGCGGTGATGATGGCGCGTAGGTCCGAGGCCATGGGCTGGCGACGGGCGATCATGGAGACGGCCATTTCGTCGATGCGGCGCTGCATGTCGTCGATGCGCTGGTCGGCGATGATGGTGACGTCGGCCAGCTCGCGGTCGAGCTTGATGAGGGCGCGGGTGCCGTTTTCGACGGCAACCTCGACGAGGCCGCCCATTTCGGCGATGGATTGGGCGAGGCTGAGCAGCTCTTCGCTATAGGCGGTGACGATGTGTTCGGCGCCGGTATTGGGCATTGGTCTGTCCTCTCCGTCCTTAGCCGATGCGGCCCATGATGTAGTCCTGGGTCTGCTTGTTCACCGGATTGGTGAAAATCTCTTCGGTGTCACCCTGCTCAATCAGATTGCCCAGGTGGAAGAAGGCCGTCTTCTGAGAGACGCGAGCGGCCTGCTGCATCGAATGGGTGACGATGACGATGGTGTAATTGGTACGTAGCTCGTCAATAAGCTCTTCGATGATGGCGGTGGCGATCGGGTCGAGGGCCGAGCAGGGCTCGTCCATGAGGATGACTTCAGGGCCGACGGCGATGGCGCGGGCAATGCAGAGACGCTGCTGCTGACCACCAGAGAGGCCTGTTCCGGGCTCGTTGAGGCGATCCTTCACTTCTTCAAAGAGGCCGGCCTTGCGGAGCGACGAAACGACGATTTCATCGAGGTCTGCCTTGGAACGGGCGAGTCCGTGGATGCGCGGTCCATAGGCGACGTTGTCGTAGATCGACTTGGGGAAGGGGTTCGGCTTCTGGAACACCATGCCGACGCGGGCGCGGAGTTCAACCACGTCGAGATCGGGCGCATAGATGTCCTGACCGTCGAGTTCGATCCGGCCGCCAACTTTGGCGCCTTCGATCGTATCGTTCATGCGGTTGATGCAGCGCAGGAACGTGGACTTGCCGCAGCCCGAGGGGCCGATGAAGGCGGTGACCGCGCGATCCGGGATGTCGATGGAAATGCCATGCAGGGCCTGTTTGGCGCCATAGTGCACGGTCACGTCGCGGGCGGTCAGGCGGATATTCGGCTCAAGCATGTCGAGTGGGTCCAGAGGCGCATTCAGGGGCTTGGTGACGGGCGGCTTGGTCTTGTTGGCCAGCAAATCCATTCTGGTGCTCCTTAAGCGCGCTTTTCAAGCCGGGATCGCAGGAAGATGGCGATCGCGTTGAGGGTGATCATGAAAGCCAGCAGCACCATGATGGCGGCGGAGGTGCGCGGCTCGAAGAAGTTGCGGTTCTCGTTGCCCTGCCAGAGGAAGATCTGGACGGGCAGGGCGGTGGCCTGATCGATCGGGGTGGCGGGGACAGCGGCGACGAAGGCGTTCATGCCGATGAGCAGGAGCGGGGCGGTTTCGCCCATGGCCTGTGCCACGCCGATGATGGTGGCTGTGAGGATGGACGGGAAGGTGACCGGCAGGACGTGATGGAAAACCATCTGCGTCTTGGAGGCACCCATGCCGAGGGCGGCCTGGCGGAGCGCGGGGGAAACGCCCTTCAACGCGGCGCGGGTGGCAATGATGATGGTCGGCAGCGTCATCAGCGTTAGCACCAGGCCACCGGCCAGCGGTGCGGAAAGCGGCAGGCGGAACCAGTTGATGAAGACGGCTGCACCGAGAAGGCCGAAGACGATGGAAGGGACGGCAGCGAGGTTGTTGATATTGACCTCGATGATGTCGGTGATGCGCGACTTGGGGGCGAACTCTTCGAGATAAATGGCGCTGCCCACGCCGAGGGGGACGGCAAGGACGATGACGATCAGCATCATCCAGAACGTGCCCATGAGCGCGCCGAGCAGACCTGCTGAAGCCGGAGCCGAGCGGCTATCCACATTGGTGAAGAGAGACCAGGCAAAGCCCTGAGTGATAGTGCCGTTTTCCTCGAAGATGTCGATCAGCGCACGTGCGGGGGCCGAGAGCTGCTGCTGGGCGTCGCCGAGATTGCGATCGATATTACCCTTCACCCAGTTGTCGGTATTGGCCGAAGCGAGAAGATCGATCTCGATTGTCTGGCCGAGCAGGGACGGGTCAGCGGCGAAACGTTCGCGGACGCGGTGGCGGGCGTCGGTTTCGGTGATGGTCAGGATCTGGCGCGCGTCGATCTCGAAACCTTCCGGCGCAGCCTTGCGCAGGGCGGCTTCGATGACATTGTTCCAGTTGAGCATCGCGACCTTGCGCTCCCAGGCAAGGCGGGCAGCGCGGAAGTCAGCGTCAGACTGACCTGCGGCCTGTTCCGGCGCGGGGTCGATCTTGAGCAGCTCGGGGTCGTAGGTGACCGCAAGATGCACATTGGACTGCATGAAGGCGGGAATGCCCTTGCGCAGCACGTCAGTGAACAGGATGCCGACAAAGCCCAGCGCCAGCACGATGGCAAGGATGCCAAAGCCGCGGAAGAGGCGTTCGGTGAGGTGGCGACGACCGAGACCGGCACGCACCAGTTTGCGGCGCTCTGCCGCCGAAGCGAGAGTGGTGTCGGACATTATTCGTACTGCTCCCGGAAGCGGCGGACGATGTAGAGGGCGACGATGTTGAGGCAGAGCGTCATGATGAAGAGCGTCAGACCCAGCGCGAAGGCGACCAGGGACTGTGGACCGGTGAAGTCGGTGTCGCCGGTGAGCTGATTGACGATGGAAACGGTGATGGTCGATACCGGCTCAAGCGGATTGCCGCGCAGGATCGGCGCGTTACCGGCGGCCAGAACCACAATCATGGTTTCGCCAATGGCGCGGCTGACGGCGAGGAGGAAGGCGCCGACAATGCCGGGCAGCGCGGCAGGCAGCAGAACATTGCGGATGGTTTCGGACTGCGTCGCGCCAAGGCCGTAGGCGCCGTCGCGCAGCGAGGTCGGGACCTGGTTGAGAATGTCGTCCGAGAGCGAGGAGATGAACGGGATAATCATCACGCCCATGACGAGACCTGCGGTGAGGGCCGAGGTGGCGCTGATCGAAAGACCTATGGAGGCGCCAAAATCGCGGAGGAAGGGGCCAACCGTCACAAGGGCGAAGAAGCCGTAGACGATGGTCGGGATGCCTGCGAGGATTTCGATGATTGGCTTGACCACCTTGCGCACCGAGCGATGTGCGTACTGGTTGAGATAGATGGCGGTCATCAGACCAATCGGCACGGCCACCAGCATGGCGATGGCGGAGATCATGAGCGTGCCGGTCAGCAGCGGCAGCAGCCCATACTGGCCCGCGTCACCCGAACCTGTGGAGGAGAATTTCGGTGCCCAGACCGTCCCGAAAAAGAAGTCCAGCGGGTTGATGTAAGTGAAGAAGCGGAAGGCTTCGCTGACCAGCGAGGCCACAATGCCGAGCGTGGTGAAAATGGCGACGGCCGAACAGGCGATCAGCGCCCAGGAGATGGCGCGTTCAACCTCGTTACGGGCGCGCAGCCGGGGATTGATCCGGCGCTGGGCGAACCAGAGGCCGAGCACGCCCAGACCTGCGGCAGCCGCGATCATGATCAGGAAGGAGAGGAGCTGGAAGCGGGCCAGGTTTTCGCCAGCAGCCTGTTCGAAGGGCTGGACGTCACCAGTGACGCCGTAGCCGGAGGCCAGATCGCGGATGCGCTGCAGCTGCTGGTTGAGGCCGATCTGGTCAAGGCCCTGCAACACTTCCGTAGGAAGCTGGGAGACGGTGTACCAGTGGGTCACGCCGGGGGAGAAGAAGGCCCAGATGGCCAGGAAGAGAACGGCGGGTACCAGCGTCCAGAGAGCGACGAGCGCGCCATGATACTGGCTGCGGGAGTGGACACGGGTGCCATTGGTGGTGGCAAGGGCGCGGCTCTTGGACCAACCGAACTGATAGGCCAGGGCAAGCAGAACCAGCAAAAGACCGGCGACGATGAAGGTGTTCATATGTCAGGCGTCCTAAGCTGGCCGTGAATAGTGGTGTGGGTCGCAGGGGAGCTGCGACCCACAGGATCGGATTACTGCTGGAAGTTCGCGAGAACTTCGGCGGTGACTTCTGCCGGCTGCGGGATCAGACCAGCGCCTTCGAGGGTGCCGCCGTTGCCCGACATGCCTTCCGAGAGGAAGTATTCGGTGAACTCGGCAAGACCCGGGATGACGCCGATGTGCTGACCCTTCACGTAGAAATAGAGCGGGCGCGAGACCGGGTATTCACCGGCAGCAACGGTTTCCAGCGACGGGGTGACGCCGTCGACGGTTGCAACCTTCAGGGTGTCGCGGTTCTGGTCATAGAAGGAGAGGCCGAAGACGCCGACAGTGTTCGGGTCAGCGGTCAGGCGAGCGAGGGTTTCGGTGTAGTCGCCAGCGATTTCGACAACCACGTCCTGGCGGAAGGTGGTTTCGACGGCTTCGATTTCCTCGTCGGTCAGGCCTTCGGGAAGCTCAGCAGCTTCAGCACCCGGGGTCACAACGCGTTCCTGGAACACTTCACGAGTGCCGTGGTTCGAGCCCGGGATCGCAAGGGCGATCGGCTGGTTCGGCAGGGACGGGTCGATTTCGTTCCAGGTCTTGTAGGGGTTGTCGACGAGCTGGCCGTCGACCGGCACCTTGGCAGCGATGGCCTTGAACACCTGGACCGGGGTCAGGGCGAAGTCAGCGCCAGCGGCAGACGATGCGAAGACGATGCCGTCAAAGCCGAACTGGACTTCACGGATGTCGGTCACGCCAGCTGCGGCGCAAGCTTCGCGTTCGCTGTCGCGCATCGGGCGGGAAGCGTTGGCGATGTCGATGGTGTTGTCGCCAACGCCCTCACAGAACTGACGGAAGCCGCCACCGGTACCGCCGGAGCCAACGACCGGGGTCTTGAACTCGGGGAAGGTGGCGCCGAATTCTTCAGCCACGATCGAGGAGAAGGGGAGGACCGTCGACGAGCCGGCGATCTGGATGGTGTCGCGCGACTGGGCGAAAGCGGCATTGGTGCCGAATGCGGTGAGCGCGATAACAGCGGCGCTGGCGTAAAGTGCGGTCTTCATAGGGATGTCCCTTTCGGAATTCATTGCAACTGGCCAGCCGGTTGATGGCTGCCTTGACGCGCAGACCATAGGAGGGCTCGGCGACGGTTTTATTGCACTTCCATGACGCGTTTGTGACAGGTCATCTCTTTGAAATTAAAGGCAAAATCCGACAACAATGCACTTTGTCGTGCGTTTTGTGACACTGGATTGTCACAGAGGTTAAGCCGAGTCTCGCCTGCGGTTAGCGTAGCAGGGGGCGAACTTCGTTCTGAACCTTGCGCATCAGCGGCAGGAAATGGGCGATCATCCTCGAGATCGGCGCGCGGGTTGTCTGGGCGCCGATATTGATGGCGCCGACGACACGGCCCCTGGCGTTGAAGATTGGCACGGCGATGGAGCAAAGACCGATTTCCAGCTCCTGGTCGATCACCGCAAAGCCCTGTGCCGCGACAACCGCCAGTTCGGTGGTGAGGCTGGGCATGTCCGCCTTGGTATGCGGGGTATAGGCGATGCGGTCTGAACGCTCGAGGATGGCTTGCGCTTCTTCCGGCGGCAGGGCGGCGAGGAGCGTGCGGCCCATGGAAGTGCAATAGGCGGGCAAGCGCGCGCCGGGCGCGAGATTGATCGACATCACGCGGCGGGTGGAAGCGCGGGCGACGTAGAGAATTTCCGTGCCTTCGAGGACGGCGGCGGAAGTGCTTTCGCTGGTCTGATGAGACAGTTCTTCTAGGAAGGGTTGAATCAAACGGGGCAGGGGCGTCGCGCCGAGATAGGAATGCCCTAGTTTGAGGACGCGGGGGGTCAGCTCGAAGAATTTGCCGTCATACGTGGCGTAGCCCAGATGGACGAGGGTGAGCAGACATCGGCGCGCCGTGGCGCGTTCCAGTCCCGTACGCTGGGCCACGTCGGTGATCGACATGCGGGTGTGTTCTTCATCGAAGCATTCAATGACCGCCAGGCCCCGAATGAGCCCATGGATGACGTCGCCTTCGCGCAAGTGCGGCCTCCGACCAGAATGCGTTTGGCGCACAATTTATCGGGGGTCGATTAATGTGGGAAGGGTAAGGCTTGCCGCAGCGATGCAGAGGCTATTCGGCCAGCCCGTCCTTCACCCGGATCTGGCGTTTACAGGCGTCAGCGATCTTGTCGTCATGGGTGGAGATCAGGAAGGTGGTCTTCTCGTTCTCGTTGATTTCCTTGATCAGGTCCATGACCTGCTCGGCGCTTTCGCGGTCGAGATTGCCGGTGGGCTCGTCGGCGAGGACCAGTTCAGGGCGGTTCATCAGCGCGCGGGCGATGGCGACGCGCTGCTTCTGACCGCCGGAGAGGGAGGTAGAAAGATAGTCGATGCGGTGGCCGAGGCCGACGCGCTCGAGCAGTTCGCGGCCACGATCCCGCGCGGCAGCCGTTTCGCGTCCCTGCTGCACGGCGGTGGGAAAGATGACATTTTCCAGCGCGGTGAAATCGGGCAGCAGATGGTGGAACTGGAAGACAAAGCCGAGGTGTCGGTTGCGGAATTCCGTCAGTTCGCGATCGCTGGCCTTGGTCAGTTCCTCGCCCAGCATCATGTAGGTGCCCGAAGTCGGCTTCATCAGGGTGCCGAGGATTGTCAGTAGTGTCGACTTGCCCGAGCCGGAGGGGCCGAGGAGAGCCGCCAGTTCGCCCTCTTCGAGCGTCAGATTGAGCCCCCGCAGCACGCGGGTTTCGGCCTCACCCTCACCATAGGTTTTGACGAGGTCGCGGATTTCAAGAAGCGCACTCACTGGCCGATCACCGTGACTGGGTCCACGCGCGCCGCAGAGCGGGCGGGGAGAATGGAGGCGAGGATGGCGCCGATGGTGGTGAGCGCAATGGCGAGTCCATAGGAGCCCTGGCGCACGTCAACCGGAAGGCCGCCGGGCGGGGCCAGTTCGGGCACGGGGAAGGGCGATAGCGACAGATAGCCGAGCCCGGCGCCGACGAGGCCGCCGATGAGGCCGATCAGCGTTCCCTGTGTCACAAAGACGAAGATGATGAAGCCGCGGCTGGCGCCCATGGCGCGCATGATGCCGATTTCCGAGCGCCGCCGATAGGTTGAGAGCAGCAGCGCACTGGCGACGCCAATGATGATGGTGATGAGGGCAAAGGCCTTGATGAGGTCGCCGGAATTGCGCTGGGCGCTGAGACCGTACAGCAGTGAAGCATTGCCCTCGGTCCATGGCGTCGCCTTGAGGCCGGTTTCCGATGCGATGCGCGCGGCCACAGCATCGGCCTGGTTCAGGTCGCTCAGCTTGATTTCGATGCGGGAGATCCCCTGCGGCAACTCGAAGAGGGTGCGCGCGGTGGCGAGGCTGACAAAGGCAGAGCGGGCGTCGAGGGCATCAACACCAAGCTCGAAAATGCCGCCGACAACCAGCGTCCGTTCAGCCTCGCGGTCAGACTGGACTCGCACGACCTGGCCGACGGAGACGCCAAGGTCTTCCGCAAGCGCAGAGCCGATGAGGACGGTGGAGTTGGTGAGCGCGGTGCTGCCGTCAACGAGGTTGCCCTCGATATCGGCAATGGCGGAAACCTTGTTGTCTTCAATGCCGGTGACGCTCACCGGCGCGGTGGCCTGGCCGCGCACGAGGAAGCCGTTGCCGACGATCTGCTGGGAGGTTGCGGCAATGCCGGGAATGGCGGCGATCATCGGCAGGAATGCGTCGGCCGTGCGCAATTGCTCGCGCTGGGTCGCGCCGCGCTGCTGCACGACCAGGATGTCTGGATTGTCGGAGAGCAGGGAGACTGCCTCACGGCCCGGCGCTTCGACCGTGACGTGAGAGATGTCGCCGACTGTCCGCTGGACAAGGAATACGCCGAGGCCGCCAATCAGGGCGCTCATGAAAATGAACACAAAGACGCCAACGGCCACGCCGGCGATAAGCAGACCCGTCTGGGCCTTGCTGGCCGTCAGATAGCGCAGCGCGATCTTGAGCGCGTAGGGCATTGCGCTACTCCGCCGCTACGGCCGTGCCGGGAGCGATGGAGGCCGGATCGAGGACGACGACATCGCCCTCGGCAAGCCCTTCGGTGACGATGACGCGTTCGGCAGGCCAATCGGAAAATTCGACGGGGCGCTGGGTGGCAAGGCCGTTTTCGACCACGAATAAATGACTCTCCGAGCCCTCGGTGACGATGGAGCGGCGGGGAATGGACAGCGCGGAGTCGACTTCGGAGACAATGATATTGGCGTTGACCGTGAGGCCGACGGGAAGATCGGCGGGTTCGTCAAAACCGATCTTTACGGCGCGACCACCGGTGGCTGGGTCGACAGTGGGGTTGGCAAAGTCGACGGTGCCGTGGCGGGCGACGCTCTCGCCAACGGGACGGAGCAGAGCCTTGAGGCCTGCCTTGATGCGCGAGGAGTAGAGCTCATCCACGTCCGTCTCCACCAGCAGATCGCTGAGGTCGGCAATGGTGAAGAGCTCGCTCTGGGTATCGACCAACTGGCCCTGGTCCACGGCACGGTCGAGGACAACGCCGTCAAAGGGGGCCGTGATCGTATATTGCGCGAGACGGCTGGTGGCCTCCTCGACGGCGGCGTTGAGGCGGGCCACCTCCTTGGTCGCGGCAACAAGCGCCAGTTCGGCATCTTCGCGGGTTGAACGGGTCGCGTTTTCGCCGAGTGCCAATGCGCGGTCGGCGGCTGCCTGGGCCTGCTGCTGGCTGACCATGCCGGAATCGAGCGCGGCGCGTGCCTGATCGACAACGGCCTGAGCGGATGCAGGGTCGATGCGGATCAACACATCTCCCGCGCGCACTTCAGCCCCTTCTTCGGCGAGGATTTCGAGTGCCTGGCCGGACACTGCAGAGCGTATTTTTACTGTCTGGCGGGCGGCGACGCGGCCATTGACGGCCAGAACCTGTGTGATGGGGCCGGCTTGGACGGTCTCGACAGCAACCTTCTGAGGCTTGGTTTCCCAGGGGCGCTCAAGAAAGGCATAGGCTCCGCCGCCGGCAATCAGAAGGCCTGCCAGAATGGCCCAACCCCATCGCCGACGCCGCTTGGGCGATGGAGAAGTCGAAGAGCTGGTAGGCGATGCCATGGTGTTGACCCTGTTTTATCTCAAGGCAATACGCTTCCGGGTTCCGATTGGTTCACGGAACCCGAAAAAATTGCCTCGTCATCGTGTCTTAGTGGGCGCTACTCGCCGCGCCCGGGCACATCCTCACCTTCCACCCGGTCCCGGAACAGGCTGGCGCGGGCCAGTAGCATCAGGGTCACGGGGGTGGTGATGGTGACGAAGGCGAAGATCGCCAGCTCGTGAATGATGGGGCGCTCATTTGTCAGCGAGAAATAGATCGCCGAGGCCAGGAGGATAAGACCGCCACCCATACTGGTGCCCATGGTCGGGGCGTGGATGCGCAGATAGAAATTCTCGAGGCGCACCAGGCCGAAGCAGCCGGCCAGGGTGATCAGAGCGCCCAGCACGACAAGCGCCGAGATGAGAATGGAGAGCCAGAGCGGCAGGTCTTCAATCATTCGATCACCTCGCCGCGCATGAGGAACTTGGCCAGTGCCACCGTGCCGACAAAGCCGAGCAAGCCGATCAGCATGGCGAGTTCGAAATAGACCTGCGAATTGGTGCGGATGCCCAGGGTGATGAGCAGCAGCAGCGCGACAACATAAAGTGCGTCAAGCGCCAGAATTCGATCCTGGGCGCGTGGGCCGACGATCATGCGATAGACGGTTGCGAGCATGCCGAGGCCCAGCATGATCTGGGCGATGAGCAGGCTCCAGTGCAGGATGTCGACACTCATTGGAATATCTCCAGCAGCAGGGTTTCATACCGGTTCCGGATGGTTTCGATCCACTCTTCTTCGTCCAGAAGGTCGAAAACGTGAATGAGAACCGTGCTGCGCTCCTTGTCATATTCGAGCCAGGCGCTGCCCGGGGTTGCCGTGATGATGATTGCCAGAATGGCCAGCCCGGTCGGGTTGGTGAGATTAAGCTTCATCTCGATGAAGGCACCGGCGGGGCTGGGACGCGGATTGAACAGCACCGCCATAATCGCAAGGTTTGAGCGGATGACGTCGAGGCCGGCAACGAAGAACAGCTGGATGATCTTGTGCGGATTGCGGATTTTGACGTCGTCGGTGGAGAACCGCGCGGCCAGATGCGAGACGCCAATGGCCAGCGCCGAGCCAAGCAGGATGTGACCCAGCCCGGCTGACTGCTGCAGCACCAGCCAGAACAGAAGCAGGACGACGGCCAGAACGGGATGGGGGAGGATGCGTCTGATCATGATCCGGCCCCCGGCAACACTGCATTGGTATAGGTGAGCGGGGCGTGCAGCACGTTGGCGGTTTCGATCAGGAAGCCCATGGCAGGACCGGCAGCAACGCTGAGCAGGACACAGACGGCAAGAAGACCGACGATCGGGCCAATCTCGAGCGGCCGCAGTTGGACCAGCGTACCGGCGGGCAGGGATGCCCAGAAGATGTTGATGCCGTTACGAACCATGGCGATGAGGACGAGCAGGCCCGAGAGCATCAACGCGGCCGTGAACCACCAGGTGGCCATGGTCGGTGCCCCTTCGGACGCAAAGGCGCCCTCAATCATGGCGAACTTCGCGATGAAGCCGGAGAGCGGTGGCAGACCGGCCATCATCAGGGCAGCGATGGCAAAGCAGATGCTGACAAGGGTGGTCGCTGCCGGGATGGCGGGGCTGACCTCTTCGTCCTCGTCAACTTCTTCCTCTTCATCACCGTAGAGCTCCAGCGACACCGCGAGAATCTGGGATTCTGCGGGCAGGATCTGGTCGAGTACGTCCTTGAGCAGGAAAATCGCGCCTGCGGCCAGCGTGGCCACGACGGCGTAGAGGATCGCCCCAGCGGTGACGGAGGGCACATTGTAGCCAACGGCAAGCAGCAGCGTGCCAGCGGAGACAATGATGAGATAGCTGGCGAGGCGATCCAGCGCCTTGCAGGAGAGCGCGCCGATGCTGCCGAAAGCCACTGTCGCCACGCCCAGGACCAGCAGGGTGTGCTGGGCGAAGGTGACCTCGCCGCCTTCGCTGGCAAAGACCAGCGTCCAGAGCCGCAGGATGGAATAGAAACCCACCTTGGTCATGATGGAGAAGAGCGCGGAGACCGGCGGCGCTGCCGAGGAATAGGTATTCGGCAGCCAGAAGTGCAGCGGCCAGGAGCCTGCCTTGATGAGGAAGGCGATGCCGAGGACGGCACAGCCTGCTTCGAACAGACCGCGGTCGCTTTCGACGATCAGAGGCGCAGCGCGGGCAATATCCGCCATATTGAGCGTACCGACCGTGCCGTAGATGAGAGCGACACCGAGCAGGAAGAGCGAGGAGGCAACGAGGTTGATGACGATGTAGTGCATCGCCGCGCGCACGCGATTGCGGCCGCCACCGAAGAGGGCAAGGCCGTAGGATGCGGCCAGAAGCAGCTCAAAGAAGACGAAGAGATTAAAGAGGTCGCCCGTCAGGAAGGCTCCGTTTACGCCCATGATGATGGCGTTGAGCAGCGGGTAGAAGTGGGTGCCGCGATTGTGCCAGCGCGCCGATGCATAGATCAGGGAGGCAAGGGCCAGGATTGCCGTGGTCAGGACAAGCGTAGCCGAGAGACGGTCTGCCACCAGCACGATGCCGAATGGGACCGGCCAGTCGCCGAGCGGATAGAGCCAGACGGCCTCGGCAGCGCCAAGTGCTACCGTAACGAAGAGCAGCGCAGCCACACCCAGATTAAGGATGCCGAAGACGACGTTGATCGCGATGGTGCGTTCGGCACGGCTGTCGCCCACCAACAGATTGATGATGATCGCCGCCATCGGGATGATGATTGGCAGGATCGCGAGGTGATTGACGCTGTCCATCCTAGTTCTCCCTTCCATCGACATGGTCGCTGCCGGAAAGGCCGCGCGCGGCCAGCAGCACCACAAGGAAGAGGGCTGTCATGGCGAAGCCGATGACAATGGCAGTCAGAACGAGGGCCTGGGGCACCGGGTCGGTATAGTCGGCCGGATTGGCACCTGCACCGGAGAGGATCGGGGCGGCATCCATGCGCAGCCTGCCCATGGAAAGGATGAAGAGGTTCACCGCATAGGAGAGCAGCGAGAGCCCGATGATGACCTGGAAGGTGCGCGGGCGCAGCACCAGGTAGACGCCGGATGACGTCAGGACACCGATGGCGAGGGCCAGGATCAGTTCCATTTGTCAGCTCCCTTGCGTGCAACGAGCTTGGTAGCGCCCGCCGGTTTGGGGCGGCGAATGGATTGGTGGGCAAGGGCGATAAGCATCACGACGGTGGCGCCGACGACGAGGACGAAGACCCCGAGATCGAAAATGAGCGCGGTTGCCATCGGCACCTTGCCGATGAACGGAATGTCCGCATAGGCGAAGGCCGAGGTGAGGAAGGGGGAACCCAGAACCACCGCGCCAAGACCAGTCAGCAGCGCGAAGGCGAGACCCCAACTGATCCAGGCCAGTGGGTAGATCCGCAGGCGTTCTTCGACCCAACGCGTGCCGCCAGCCATATATTGCAGCACGAAGCCGAGCGAGAGGATGATGCCGGCGATGAAGCCGCCACCCGGCAGATCGTGGCCGCGCAGGAACATGTAAATGGCGGTGACGACGATGATGGGGAAGACCCAGTTCATGATCAGCGCTGGAATGCGCAGGAAGTCATGGGCGATCCGCTCGCGCAGGGCCTCGTCATCGCCGATGGATGTCTGCTGTTCGGGCGGCTGGACACTGTCAGCGGCAGGGCGGAAGCGGCGAAGAAGACCGAAGACCGCCAGCGCCACAACGCCGAGCACGGTGATTTCGCCCATCGTATCAAAGCCACGGAAGTCGACCAGCATGACGTTGACCACATTGGTGCCGCCACCTTCGGTATAGGCCTTGGTGAGGAAGAAGTCTGAAATGCCCTCGGGCGCGTCGCGGGTCATGATGGCGTAGCTGGCGAGAGCCGTGCCGAGCCCGGCAATGGCGGCGAGGCCGAAGTCGCGGACGCGGCGCAGGCGAATCTTCCAGGTGGTCACTTCCCGCTGCGGCAGGCGCTTGGGCAGCCAGCGCAGGCCTAGCAGGATGAGAACGGTCGTCGCGATTTCGGCGAGAAGCTGGGTCAGTGCGAGGTCGGGGGCGGAGAACCAGGCGAAGGTGATGCAGGTGGCAAGACCCGCGCCACCCATGAGGATCATGGCGGCGAGGCGGTGGAACTTTGCCTGATGCGCCGCGCCAATGGCGCTTATACCGCCAACCAGCCAGACAAGGCCCAGTACGGGGTCAAAATTGTCGGGCAGGGGGATTGTGCCCATCCGGGCAAAGCCGGCGCCAATACCTGCCGCCAGCGCGATGAAAATGACCGTGAAGACCTGCGGCTGCAGGCGCTGGGTGCCGAAGATCTGTACGAAGCGCGTTGCCCAGCGACCGGTGGCGGTGACCAGCAGGCGCTCGAAAATACGCTGCCCGCGCAGGCCGCGCGTGAAGGGCACGCCGTCGATATTCCGCAGGCGACGATAGTAAGGAACGTAGATCGCCGCGCCGCCGACAAGGGCTACGAAGCTCATGATCAGCGGCAGGTTGAAGCCATGCCAGACCGAGAGGCTGTAATAGGGCGTCTCGGCGCCGAGCACCGACTGCACCGCGGCGGCTAGATAAGGCCCGATGGCGATACCGGGAATGATGCCGACAGTGAGACAGGCGAGCACCAGGATTTCGATCGGGCGGCGCATCAGGGCAGGGGGCTCATGCGGAACGCGGTCAAGCTCGGTGGGCTCGGGGCCGAAGAAGACGCCATGCACGAACTTGATCGAATAG
>JAAZLP010000260.1 GCA_012799265.1 Phyllobacteriaceae bacterium
AGACGGAATCATCGAGCCTTATCAAGCCCTTGTCGACCATTGCCAATGTGGTGGCGGCGATGATGGGCTTGGTGACGGAGGCGAGGCGATAGATGGCATTTTCCATCATCGGGACCTCGGCTTCGCGGTCGAACCAGCCGGCGGTGCGCCGGATAAGCTGTTGTCCCTTATGAAAAACTATCAGCTCGGCACCGACGATTTTCTCGTCGGCAATGGCCTTGTCCATGACTGCGTTGACATGTTCGCCCATCGTGCCCCCCATGCGAGCATCCGTCGGTTTTAGGCCCTTTATGAACGGATTCTGAACCGGATCAGACGGCGAAGCTCGTGCCGCAGCCGCAGGAGGCGACGGCGTTCGGATTTTTGATCTGGAATGCCTGGCCGATGAGGTCGTCGACAAAGTCGATTTCCGCGCCGCCCATGAATTCGAGACTCATCGAATCGATGAGGACCGTGGCGTCACCCTTCTGGAGGACGAGATCGTCCTCATTGGGTGTTTCCTGCACGAGATTGTACTCATACTGGAAACCGGAACAGCCGCCGCCGGCAACGGAGATGCGCAGCACGGTTCCGGGCGCTTCCTTGGAGATGATGCGCGCGACGCGCTTGGCGGCGCGGTCGGAGAGGGTTACTGCGGGAGTGTCGGCGAGTGCAGCTGCGGTCATGGGGTTTCCACCAGCGGTCGTAATGTCATAACGCTGCCGCTAAGATAGGCGCATGAAGCGCCATTGCAAAGGGTCCGGAACGACACATGAGCGAGACCGTTTCCTATGCCAGCAAATTCGACCAGTCGCTGGGGCGTCTCTATGGGACCGGGCCAAGCCCGACTCGGTCGGAATTTCAGCGCGACCGCGACCGGATCATCCATTCGACGGCTTTTCGGCGACTGCAGCACAAGACGCAGGTGTTTCTCTCCCATGAGGGGCGGCACTTTCGCAATCGACTGACGCATACGCTGGAGGTGAGTCAGATCGCCCGCTCCATCGCGCGGGCGCTGCGGCTGGATGAGGATCTCGCGGAGGCGGTGGCGCTGAGCCATGATCTGGGTCACACGCCCTTTGGCCATGCCGGGGAGCGGGCGTTGCATCGGGTAATGGAGCCCTATGGCGGGTTCGACCACAATGTGCAGGCGCTGCGCGTCGTGACGCTGCTCGAAAACCGCTATGCCGAGCATGACGGGCTCAATCTTACCTGGGAAGCGCTTGAGGGGATTCTCAAGCATAACGGGCCGCTGCTGCATGAGGACGGCACTGCCTATGGCCGCTATGCGGAGGAGGGCGTGCCTGCCGGGCTCGATCTCATCCCCACGCCCGCCGACCTGCGGCTGACCACCCATGCCAGCCTTGAGGCGCAGGTAGCGGCTATTGCCGACGACATTGCCTACAATGCCCACGATATTGATGACGCGCTGCGGGCAGGGCTGCTGACGCTCGATGATCTGGTCGATGTGCCAATGGCCGGACCGATCGTGGTTGAGGTCTTTGAGCGCTACCCGGACATTGCGGTGAAACGTCAGGGCCATGAAGTGCAGCGCCGCATGATCACGCGCGCCGTGGAAGATGTCATCAATACCAGTCGCGCTGCGATCGCAGCCTCTGGCGTGACGACAGTCGAGGATGTGCGGCTAGCCGGTAAGACGCTGGTTACGTTTTCTGGCACCACGGCGGAAGCCGAAAAGGGGCTCAAGACGTTCCTCTTTGCGCGGGTCTATCGCCATGAGGAGGTGATGGTGCCGGTGCGCGAAAGTGAAGCGGTGGTGGAACGGCTGTTTGCGCATTATATGACGGGCGCTGACATGCCCGGTCGCTGGGGCGAGGCTGCCAGCAAGGTCGATGGGGCAGGGCGCGCCCGCATCGTTGCCGACTTTGTTGCCGGCATGACCGACCCTTATGCACTCGATGAATATGAGCGTCTGTTTGACGCTCGACCTGAATTCCGTTAACCCGGCCCGACTGTTTCCCATAGGTTTGACATGGACATTTTCGCCCTTTTCACCACTCGGGTCGTCGAGGCCCTGCGTGCAGAATATCCCGATCTCAGCGATGAGCTTCTGGCGCGCGTCGTGGTGGAGCCGCCGCGCGACCCCGCTCACGGCGACCTGTCGACCAATGCCGCCATGGTTGTGGCAAAGCCGCTGGGCAAGAATCCGCGCGAACTGGCGATGGGCCTTGCCGGTCGCTTTACCCAGGCGCCGGACGTCCAGTCCGTGGAAGTGGCCGGTCCCGGCTTCATCAATTTCCGCCTGGCGCCTTCCATCTGGCATCAGGTGATCAAGGCCATTGGCGCGCAGGGTGACAATTATGGTCGCTCGGACCTAGGCGAGGGCGAGCGCGTCAATGTCGAATATGTCTCGGCGAACCCGACCGGGCCGATGCATGTGGGCCATGCCCGTGGCGCCGTCTTTGGCGACGCGCTGGCCTCGCTCATGCAGTGGTCCGGCTATGACGTCACGCGCGAATATTACATCAACGACACCGGCGGCCAGACGATCATCCTCGGCCGCTCGGCGATGCTGCGCTATCGCGAGGCTCTGGGTGAGACCATTGAAATTCCGGCCGGCTTCTATCCCGGCGACTATCTGATCCCGGTCGGCAGGGCGCTGGCGGCTGAACATGGTCGCTCGCTGCTCGACATGCCGGAAGAAGAGGCTGTGCTGATCGCCCGCGAAGCCGCCCTTGCGGCGATGCTGGTGCTGATCAAGGAAGACCTCGCCAAGCTCAACATCCACCACGATGTGTTCTTCTCCGAGCGCACGCTGCATGGTCCGGGCGGCGATATTGAATCGACGCTCAACTGGCTGCGCGAAATGGGCATGGTCTATGAAGGCCGCCTTGAAGCGCCCAAGGGCAAGACGCCGGAAGACTGGGAAGACCGCGAGCAGACCCTGTTCCGTGCCACCGATTACGGCGACGACACCGACCGCGCGCTGGTGAAGTCGGACGGCTCCTATACCTATTTCGCGGCCGACATTGCCTATCACCGCAACAAATATCTGCGCGGCTTCAAGCACATGATCAACGTGCTGGGCGCCGACCACTCGGGCTATGTGAAGCGCCTGCAGGCGGCCGTGAAGGCCGTGTCGAACAATGAAGCCGACATGGACGTGCGGATCTGCCAGCTGGTGCGTCTGCTCAAGAACGGCGAGCCGTTCAAGATGTCCAAGCGCTCGGGCGACCTGGTGACGCTGGCTGACGTGGTGGACGAAGTGGGCGCTGATGCCACCCGCTTCATGCTGCTGTTTCGCCGCAATGACGCGTCGATGGATTTCGACTTCGCGCTGGTCAAGGAACAGACGCGCGACAATCCGGTCTTCTACGTGCAGTACGCCCATGCGCGTGCCTGCTCGATCTTCCGGACCGCGCAGCGCGATATGCCCGATCTCGACGTTTCGGCTGCGGCTCTGGCCGGGGCACAGATCGACGTGCTGACGAGGGACGCTGACCTTGAGCTCATCCGCCTGCTGGGCGCCTGGCCGCGCACGGTTGCTTCCGCCGCCGTGGCCCACGAACCGCACCGCGTGGCCTTCTATGTCCACGAGCTGGCGGGCGCCTTCCATAGCTTCTGGGCGAAAGGCAAGGATGATGCTAGTTTACGCTTTGTTAACCCTGAAGAGCCGACTTTGACACTGGCTCGACTCGCCCTCGTGGATGCTGTTCGTCAAGTAATCCGCAATGGTTTGGGGATTATCGGGGTCAGCGCGCCCGACGAGCTTTCATAATTCGGGCGTAATGGTGTGAAATTTCGCGGCATGCCCTTGTCTGGGTTGACCGCATTCTAGGGGCGCTGGCGGATGACGGCAGCGAAACCGCAATCAATGGCCGCACAGTCTGATGCACCGGATGACCTGATCGCTGAACTCGCACGGCTCATGGCCGATGATGCGCGTTCCGACCAGGCTCCTCGCGCCGAAACGCCCGCTCAGCCAAAGCCTGCAGTTCGTATTCCAGGCGGCGACGCGCCGGCGGTAACGCCGGTTCCGCGGTTCGACTTTTCTGCCAGCTCTGCCCAGGCAACCCCCAAGGCCGCTGTAGCGGCACCCACCGTCCGCATTCCCGGCGCTGAGCCGACTGCCGCCAAGCCGGTCGAGGCGACACCAGAGCCCTTTAATTTCGATTTCACGACAGAACTGGCCAAGAAACCTGCCGGGCCGACAACGCCCATCGCTGCGGCGTCCGTGCCGCCGATTTCGCCTGTTGATGTGCCAGTTGAGGCAAATCAGCCCGAGCTGGACAATGACAGCCTTTCCGACCTGATCGCGGCTGAACTTGCCCAGGACATGGATGCTCAGGACGAGCCGCCTGTCCCCGAGACGCCGGTTCGCACAGAAGACAATTTTGACGTCGCGCCGGTCTTTGGCCTCACGGCGCCGGCTGCTGAAACCGTTGAGCCCGAAGAGGCTCCGGTGGTCAGTGTTTCCATCGAGCCGGTTGAGCCGGCCGCGGTAGAGCCGGTCGCCCCTGTTGCCTCCAGCTACGAGCCGGTGCCCGAGCCCGAACCGCAACCTGCGCCGCAGTCCGAGCCGGTGGCGACTTTCGTGCCGCAGCGGGATGAATCTGATCCGCTCAGCGAAATCGAGCGCCTGGTTGGCCCCGCGGTCAATATGGGCCGCGAAGAGCCGCGTGCGCCAAGCCCGGCGCTGCGGAGCCTTGCGACGCCGACCATTCCGCGGCAGGAGCCAACCGCCCCTGCGCCCCAGCCAGTTACTTCGCCGTCCTCGGTGGATGAAGCGATCCTCGCCGCTGCTGCAGCGACGGGTGCGCGGGTTGAATGGGTCGATCCGCAGCACGAAACCGCAACGGACGATGAGCCTGCCGCGCTGCCGCGCGCACCACGTGCGCCGTTCCGCATGTCGCGCGCTGTCACCGGTCCGCTGGTCGCTCTGCTGCTGCTGGGGGTTGCCGGCGTTGGCCTTTACTGGGTTCTGGGGCAGGGCGGGGCACCGGCTGGCCCGGCGCCGCTCGTGGTCGCCGATACCTCGCCGATCAAGGAAGTGCCCGAGCCGGTCGAGACCGAAACGCCGCAGTCGGTTGTCTTCAATGAAATTTCCGGCGCGAATGATCCTGCCGATGAGCAGCTCGTGTCGCGCGATCAGGCGGATGAAGAGGTCGTTGCGGAGGTGACCGCCCCGACATCGACGCCAATCGCCAATAGCGGCGTCATGTCCGGCACGACGACGGACAATATCGATCCGAACCAGGCTGGCCTCGTAAACCGCAAGGTTCGCACTGTCACCGTCCGGCCCGATGGTACCATTGTCAGCGGCGATGACAGCATGGCTGGCGCGACCATCCTGCCGGTGGATCGCCCTGCAGTCCCCGAAGTGCCGGGCGCGGATTTCTCGACGCCTGACCTGATTGCCAATGCCGAGGCCAACGTGCCGACGCCGGCTGCGCCAGCCGAGCCGGTTCCGGCAACGCCTGCCATGCCGCTGGTGACGCCGGGTACGCCGGCGCAGGTGGTTGATGGCACGGGTGCCGTGATCACCGGCAAGACCGTGGCAGTTCCGCTGCAGCGCCCCGCTGACTTTGCCCAGGCAGCCGCCTCGGCTCTTGCCGCTGCGGCGCTTCCGCCGACGGCTCCCGCTGTTGCCGCGCCGGCGACGCCAGTTGCCCAGCAGCCGGCCGCAGCACCCGCACCTTCGGGTGGCACGGCAGCGGCTTATGTGCAGCTTTCTTCGCAGCGCTCCGAACAGGCGGCGCGGGAATCGGCACAGGCGATCATCAACCGCTTTGGTCCGGTCTTTGGCGGCGCCAATATCGAGATCGTCCGGGCGGACCTCGGCGAACGCGGTGTCTATTACCGCGTGCTGGTGCCGGCCAATTCCCGTCAGGAAGCCTCCAATATGTGCAACAACATCAAGGCGGCCGGCGGCGACTGCCTGCTGCTCTAGTCTCCGAACGCGCATCGCTTGACGCAGCCCTGGCCAGCGGCCAAGGATGCGTCATGACGGCCAGAGCTGCATTTCACCCATGACGAGTGCCCAGACCGACTGGTTCGACACGCCAGCCCCTCCGCCTGCGGATGAGGTGCTGCATGTCGACGTCGATGGCTATGAGGGCCCGCTGGACCTGCTGCTCGACCTGGCGCGGCGGCAGAAGGTGGACCTTTCCGGTATTTCCATCCTGGCGCTGGCCGAGCAATATCTCGCCTTCATCGAAAAAGTTCGCGAGCGGCGGATCGAGGTCGCGGCAGATTATCTGGTGATGGCGGCGTGGCTGGCCTATCTCAAGAGCCGCCTCATGGTGCCGCAGGCGGCGAGCGACGACGAGCCGAGCGGGGAAATGCTGGCGGCGATGCTGCAATTCCGGCTGAAGCGGTTGGAAGCGATGCGGGAAGCCGCCAATCGGCTGATGAACCGGCCAAGGCTGGGGTTCCAGGTTTATGCGCGCGGCATGCCGGAGCCGATCGAAATTGCCCGCAGCGCGATCTGGGAGGCGAGCCTCTATGATCTCCTGAAAGCCTATTCGAGCCAGCGGGAACGCGGCGTGGTAGCTGAATATGCGCCGAAACTGCGCACCGTATGGTCGCTGCAGGATGCGCGGGACATTCTGCTGCGGCTGATCGGGGACAGCGTCGAATGGGTGCCGCTGGATCGGATTTTGGCCGAGTATCTGGCAAAGCCGTCGGAGCGGGCAACCGTGCGGGCCTCGACCTTTGCCTCGAGCCTTGAACTGGTGCGGCAGGGTGAGGTGGAAATCCGGCAGGGGGAAACATTTGGGCCGCTGCTGATGCGCCGTCGCCGGAAGGATACGCCGTGAGCGAAGACATGGAACAGGAAGAGGGCGATGTGCTCCGTCGCCAGCTGCGCATCATTGAAGCGCTGCTGTTTGCCTCCACCGAGCCGCTCAGGGCGGCGGATATGGCGCCTTATCTGGGGGAAGGGGCCAATGTCACCAAGCTGCTGAAGGCGCTACAGGCTGAATATGCCGAGCGCGGGGTGAATCTTGTGCGTCGTGGAGATGGCTGGGTTTTCCGCACGGCGGAGGATCTGGGGTTCCTGCTGCGGCGGGAAGAGCACGAAACGCGGCCGCTGTCGCGGGCGGCGCTGGAGACGCTTTCCATCATCGCCTATCACCAGCCAGCGACGCGCGCGGAGATAGAGGAAGTGCGCGGCGTGGCCACCGGCAAGGGTACGCTCGATCTTTTGATGGAGGCGGGCTGGGTGCGCATGCGCGGGCGTCGCAGGACGCCGGGGCGGCCGGTGACCTATGGCACGACGGAGGCCTTTCTCGATCATTTCGGGCTCGAGACGCTGGGCGACCTGCCGGGGCTCGAGGACCTCAAAGGCGCAGGATTGCTGAGCGGACGGCTGCCGGCGGACCTGCAAATACCGCTGCCCTTTACCGGCGAGCTGCGCGAGGACGAGGACCCGCTCGATCCGTCAGACCTCGGTGATCCGGAGCCGGTGGACGAGGAAAGTTGAACCGGTCTTCAGTGGTTTATCGTTCTGAGGCGGAACGCGTTCTTGTGTTTGTGCCCGTTTGAACCTATTTCTGCCTACTCTATCGCGCGTAACGCGAATTACGGACTTGTAGGGGAACTAACATGCACGCGCCGTCTATTTGGGGCATTCTCGTCGTCGCCGTCGTCGTCATCCTGTTGTTCGGCCGTGGAAAGATCTCCGGCATGATGGGTGAAGTCGCCTCCGGCATCAAAGCCTTCCAGAAGGGCATGAAGGACGATGACAAGCCGTCCGAGATTCCGGTTGCTCGCGCTGACATCGACGCCCGCGAAGTGGAAAAGAGCAAGGACGCCTGATCGCGTCCTGCACTGACCGCTAGAGGCAGCATCGCTGCCGTGGGGAGACATTCCATATGCTCGGCCTAGGCTGGACAGAAATGCTGGTGATCGGCGTTGTCGCGCTGGTCGTCATCGGCCCAAAAGACCTGCCCGTCGTCATGGGCAAGGTGGGCAAGGTTATTGGTCAAATCCAGCGCATGGGCCGCGAGTTCCAGCGCGAGATCAACAAGACCACCGGTCTCGATGAAGTGCGCAACCTGCGCCAGTCCATCACAAGCCCGCTCAAGCAGACGGCTGATGAAATCCGCAAGGAGTTCAACGCCATCGGCAAGGACGGCAGCCAGTCCCCGACCGGCGCGCTCAAGCCGACCGACCCGAATGTGGAAAGCGTCGTTGATGCGATCCATGAGAAGGCCGGGATCGCTGCGCCCAAGAGGAGCAATGACGCGCTGGCCAGCGAATATGGCTTCAAGCCCTCCACACCGCCTGCTGCTGCCACTGCGCCTGCGGAGCCTGTGAAGGCCGTCCGCGCGCCGCGCCAGACTTCTACTGCCAAGGTGGCTGACGCCGAGGCCAAGCCGGTCAAGGCCGCAAAGCCCAAGGCGACGACCGCGAAGGCTGCGGCAAAGCCTGCTGAAGGAAAGCCAGCCGCTGCCGCCAAGCCCGCTGCCGCCAAGGCGCCAAAGGCTGCCAAGCCTGCCGCAGCAAAGGCTGCTGCTGAGAAACCTGCTGCCAAGACCGAAGCAAAACCTGCCGCCAAGCCGCGCGCGCCGCGCAAGAAAGCGGCTGATACGGCTGGAAAGACCGAATAATGGCCGACACCAAGCCGCAGATCGAAGACAAATCCAAGCTCGATCCCGAAGACGAACTGGCCGGCAGCGAAGCCCCGTTGCTTGAGCATCTCGTCGAACTCCGCAAGCGCCTGATCCACAGCGCCATCGCCATCGTTGGCCTGATGGTCGTGTGCTTCATCTTTGCCGGGCAGATTTTTGACGTCCTGCTCAATCCCTATCGCTCGATTTATCCCAATCCGGGCGATATGGAGCTGATCTATACGGCGCCGCAGGAATTCTTCTTCACCCAGCTCAATATCGCGCTGTTCGGCGCGATCTTCCTCGGCTTCCCCTATCTCGCGACGCAGATCTACGGCTTTGTGGCGCCGGGGCTCTACAAGCATGAGCGCAAGGCGCTGGTGCCCTACCTGATTGCGACCCCGATCTTCTTCCTGCTTGGCGCCGCGATGGTCTATTTCGTCGTCCTGCCGATGGCGCTCGGCTTCTTTGCCGGCATGCAGACCGAAGAGATCAAGCTGCTCGCCAAGGTGTCGGAATATCTCTCGCTGGCCATGACGCTGATCCTGGCCTTCGGCGTCTGTTTCCAGTTGCCGGTGGTGCTGACGCTTCTGGCGCAGATCGACCTCGTCAATGTCGAGATGCTCAAGAAGGGGCGTCGCTACGCCATTGTCGGCATTCTGATCGTGGCTGCCTTCATCACGCCGCCCGATCCGATTTCCCAGATCGGTCTTGCCATGCCCATGTATGGCCTCTACGAACTCGCCATCTGGTCTGTCCGGATGGTCGAGAAGCGTCGTGCCAAGAAGCTGGCCGAAGAAGCTGCCGCCGAATCCTGATAGTCTAATCCGCGCCTTGCCCGATCGCCTTGCCCGGCGTGGGCAGGGCGAGTTTCCTATTGTCCCAGTCAACGGGTAGGGGCCCGTATAGCGATGTTCGATATCAAGTGGATCCGAGACAATCCTGAAGCCTTCGACAAGGCCATGTCGCTGCGCAAGAATGTGTCCGTCCGCGCTTCCGATCTCATCGCCATCGACGAGCGTCGCCGCCAGATCATCGTTCGCCTCAACGAGGCGCAGGAAAAGCGCAACACCTTCTCCAAGCAGATCGGCCAGGCCAAGGCGCAGAAGGACGAGGCCAAGGCCGCCGAGTTGATGGCGGAAGTCGCCAAGCTCAAGGAATTCATTCCCGCCGGCGAAGCTGAAGAGCGCGCGGTGGAAAAAGAGCTGCGCGACGTGCTGTCCTCGATCCCCAATATGGCGCTCGATGACGTCCCCTATGGCGAGGACGAAAGCGACAATGTCGAATATTTCGGCCAGAACGGGTCGGCAGAAACCGTCGCCAAGGTCCGCCCGGCCAAGCCGAGCTTTGCCTTTGCGCCCAAGGAGCATTTCGAGGTCGGCGTAGCCGAAGCGAATATGGACTTCGAAACGGCGGCCAAACTGTCGGGCAGCCGCTTTGTCGTGCTGAAGGGCCAGGTGGCGCGTCTTGAGCGTGCGCTCGGCCAGTTCATGCTTGATCTGCACACGACCGAGCACGGCTATCTCGAAGTGCAGCCGCCGGTTCTGGTGCGTGACGACGCGCTGTTCGGTACCGGCCAGCTACCGAAATTCGAGGAAGACCTGTTCTTCACCCCGCATGGTGATGGCCGTCTGGCGCTGATCCCCACGGCGGAAGTGCCGATGACCAATTTCGTGCGGGAAGCAATCCTCTCGGAAGAAGAGCTGCCGTTGCGTCTGACGGCACTGACGCCGTGCTTCCGTTCCGAAGCCGGTTCGGCAGGTCGCGATACGCGCGGCATGCTGCGTCAGCACCAGTTCAACAAGGTTGAGCTGGTCGCGATCACGACGCCGGAAGAAGGCGAGAACGAGCATGAGCGCATGCTGGCCGCGGCTGAAGCCGTGCTGCAGAAGCTTGGTCTCCACTACCGCGTCATGAAGCTCTGCACCGGCGACATGGG
>JAAZLP010000261.1 GCA_012799265.1 Phyllobacteriaceae bacterium
CCCCTCAGCAGGCCATACGCTGAAGGGAGCGCGCGAGATGAAAACCGACAACTATGACCGGGTGTTCGGCTATTCCTTTGCAAGCATCCACAAGCTCTATGGCGAGAAGGTCGAGCGAAAGGGCCAGCCTCGAGAGGCCGTCGACGAGGTCATCCGCTGGCTCACCGGCTATGACCAGGAAGAGCTGGACGCGGCAATCTCCGATGGACGCTCTCTCAAGGAATTCTTCGATCAGGCTCCGGCGCTCAATCCATCGCGTGCGCTGATAAAAGGCGTCATCTGTGGCGTACGCGTCGAGGACATTGAGGACCAAACCATGCAGCTCATCCGGTATATGGATAAGCTGGTGGACGAAGTCGCCAAAGGCAAAGCCATGGCCAAGATCCTCCGCGCCTAGCTGGACGCACTGGCGTCGAGCACAGCCGACGCCATTTCGGCGCAGCGGACGATATGATCCTTTATGTGATCGACACGCAGATGCGCACTGAACGGCCAGAGTTGCCATACCGGCAAGGCGAAAGGTGAGCGTCGCCAGCGCAAGATGAGGGATAGATGCCCCTCTGACGCAACGACAGCGTCGATATCCATCAGACTTTCCGGCCCCAGTCGCCGCAACGCCCCGGTAGCCGTTAGAACGTTCTCGGCGGTGCTCCAGAGCGTCCATTGACGATCGCCAAGCTTCAACTCTTGTGATGGCAGCGCCGCATATGGCCCAAGGCTGATTTCCCTGGCGCGACGGTTCTCCGCCCTCAAAAGGAAGTTGCCGGTCTCAAGGGGGACATCGACCTGCACGAGCGTCGCGCCATAGATAATTTTCTGCCGGGATCCACGATCCCGACGACCCGCCTCATACCAGCCGGCACGCCAGTATTGATCAGAAAACACGTTGCGGAAGACCCGCTCCTCTCCTTCGGGAAGGACGCCTTGCGGCAAGTTTTTGTGCGCCGCCCCGAGGCTATGGTAGCTGAGGCCATGATGGTGCGCGACGCGCGCCAGCACATCAGCGTCCACAACCATCTGCAGGAGGAAGGCCAATCCTGCGGTGGCGACGGCACCAATGGCGAGCAGCAAAAGCAGCCAAACGGGTGGGAAATCCATATAGCGGGCGAGATAATCGACTGTCGGCAGCGCAGCCAGAAACAGCGGCCCAAAAATAATGGGGCCGACCCAGCGCTGCCAGGGCGCCAGCTCGACCACCATCCCCCTTTTGCCCACGCTGTCCGCTCTGGTTGCCCCCGGACGCGTGGTCAAATCATGCATGGGATCAGTCACCCGTTTGCGGAAAATTATTCCTCGTCTTCCTCGGGGAATTCGATCAGGAAGCCGACCGTTTCGCACATCTCGACGATGTCATCTTCGTAGATGGCATAGAGGGGCATGATGACTTCGGTCTTGTGGAAATTTACTTCTGCCTCGGGAGCGCTGGCGACTTCCATACGGGCATGGCGTAGCAGATCCTCGGCATATTCGAAGCCTTCGCAATTATCCGCAGCCCAGGTGATGAGGTAAGTGTGCTCGGCGAGCCCTTCGGCCTGTGCAGGGGCGGCAAGAGCGAACGAGAAGGCGACGGCAGCAGCGGCAAAAATGACTTTCATTATAGGCACTTCCGGTTGGAGGATTTGTGGCCGGACCCTAGTGGCACCACGGAGCGAGCTTAATACCCAGAATGGGTTAGTGCGTAGGAGTTTTGCACCTGAGGCATATGTGCCCGCCGCGCCGAATTAATGGCCAGGCGGCCACAAGATGAGCTAGGGATAGACGCCCTCCTTCCTAGCCACACGACCATGACATCGTCCAAAGACCTTACGCTCGGCGTCTTCCTCGCCATGGTCACAGGCGCCCTATGGGGCCTTGTCTTCATTGCCCCCGAACTGACAACAGCGTTCAGCCCCTTCCTCCTGGTTGCTGGGCGTTACATTGCCTATGGCACATTTGCCCTGCTGCTGATGCTGCCGCGCTGGCGTGTGATCCGGCCCCTGCTGACGGCCAAGAACCTTGCCATCGCCTTTGTGCTCTCGATCCTGGGCAACACCCTCTATTATTCGCTGCTCTCCAACGCGATCCTGCTGGCTGGTGTGCCGATTTCGACGCTGATCATCGGCTTCATGCCGGTGACCGTGGCGGTGGTCGGCTCGATGCGCAAGGGCGCGTTGCCGCTACGCCGCTTCGCCCTGTCGCTGCTCCTTGCGGTGGTGGCGATCGTCATCATCGCTGTCGATGCCATCATGGCTGGCGCTGATGCTGTTGGGGCCTCGCCCTTGTTGGGCGTGTTCCTCGCCATTGCCGCGCTCTTCTCCTGGACGGCCTTTGCCGTCGGCAACAGCTATGCGCTGGAAAAGCGCGCAGAGATCTCGGCCCGAGACTGGAACCTCATTCTCGGCGTCGTGACGGGCTTTCAGGGCCTCGTCATGCTGCCTTTCATCGTGCAGGCCAATGTCTTCCCCACAGAAGGCGCGCTTTGGGCGCAGTTCCTCATCGTCTGCCTGACCATTGCCTTCCTCGCATCGCTGGTTGCGAATGCGCTGTGGAACGAGGTGAGCCGCCTGCTGCCCCTCACCTTGATCGGGCCCCTCGTCGTCTTCGAAACACTGTTTGCCCTGCTCTATGGCTTCGTCTGGGAAATGCGCCTGCCCTATCCGGTTGAGTATATCGCCATCGTCCTGATGCTGATCAGCGTCGTAGCAAGCGTGCGGGCCCATCGGCCGAGCCGGGGCGAGGCGGTGCATAGCTGAACCCGATTGTTCGAAAATAGACACCAATCCGTCGTCATTAGCACCGTATCACTGGGGACGAGGTCGGCCTACATTCACTCTCGAAGCAAGCGGCACTGGCCGCAAGATATTGGGAGTTTGAAATGACCCTAGAACTGGGCGGTATCCATCACCTAACGGCAGTCACCGCTGATGCGCCGCAGAACCTCAAATTTTACACCCAGACGCTGGGCATGCGCCTGATCAAGAAGACGGTGAACCAGGACGATACTTCGGCCTATCACCTCTTCTATGGCGACGGCGTTGCCTCGCCCGGCGCGGACCTGACCTTCTTTGATTTCCCCACGCTGCGCGAACAACGGGGCAATCACACGGTGGGTCGCACGGGTCTGCGCGTCGGCAGCGAAGAAACGCTGAAGTGGTGGAAAGAGCATCTGGCTGAGCACAATGTCTCGTCCAGCGGCATCAAGGAACGCAACGGCCACACCTCGATGGATTTCGAGGATTTTGAAGGCCAGCGCTTCCGCATGGTTGTCGACCCGCGCAATGCTGTCGTGCCCTGGGCCAAGTCTCCCGTGCCGGCAGACCGCCAGATCATCGGCCTCGGCCCGATCACGCTGTCCGTGCCAAAGCTTGAACCCACCGACGCCATGCTGACCCGCGTCATGAACATGCGGCAGGTGCGGCACTATCCGGCGCGCGAAAGCAATGCCGAGGTCTATGTCTATGAAATGGGCCCGGGCGGTCCATCTGCCGAACTACATGTTTCGGTTGATCCGACACTGGGCCGGGCACGGCCGGGCGCTGGTGGCGTTCACCACGTTGCGTTCCGCACGCCGGATCAGGACAGCCTGCGCGCATGGATCGAACGAGTGAACAGCTTCGGCATTCGCTCCTCGGGCGAAGTGGAACGCTTCTACTTCACCTCGCTCTACTTCCGCGAGCCGAACGGCATTCTCTTCGAGATCGCCACCGACGTTCCCGGATTTGCGGCGGACGAGCCGATGGAAAGCCTGGGCGAAACCCTTGCCCTGCCGCCCTTCCTCGAGCCGCATCGGGCCCAGATCGAAGCCGGTCTCAAGCCACTGGTCTAAAATAAAAAGGGAGAGCTCCGGCTCTCCCTTTTGCCTTTCCAGGCACTGTTTCAGATTTTAGGCGGCACCGCATCGTCGGCGCGGCCGCCCATCCCAATTCCAGCGCCGCCGCCGCCACCAGCGCCGCCTTGGCCACCACCGCCGCTCGAAGGGCGCGTCGGCCCTTGCATCGGGATCTCGAGATCCGCCGGGATGGGCGTCAGGTCCAGCGCTTGTCGGATGTAGTTGCGAAGCGAGACTACCAGTTCGGACGTATGGATTTCCCGCCCATCGACGAGGTCACGCGCCGCCTTCTGCGCGAGGCGCACCTGCTCGTCGGTGACCAGC
>JAAZLP010000262.1 GCA_012799265.1 Phyllobacteriaceae bacterium
CCTTGTTGTGGAAGGCAATGTCGGCGATCTCGGCCGGCAGCGTGAAGACCACGTGGAAGTAGCCGACCGGCAGGAGATTGGCCTCCTGGGCCTCCAACCATGTGCGTGCCGCCGCGCCCTGGCACCGAGGACAGTGCCGGTTGCGACAGGAGTTGTAGGCGATCCGCTGATGCCCGCAATCCGTGCAGGCCTCGACGTGACCGCCGAGGGCAGCGGTGCGGCAGCTCTCGATCGCCGACATGACCTTGAGCTGGCTGAGGCTCAGATGCCCGGCATGGGCAGCGCGATAGGCAGGACCGGCAGCCCGGAAGATATCGGCGACCTCGATGGTGGCGCGCATCGCTCAGGGGTCGTGCGGTTCCTCCGTCGGAACGAAGATGCCCAGACGGTCAAGCGGACTGGTCACGGCCCGCACCGTGCGCGTTGCCACCTTGGTGTAGAGGGCGGTGTTCTCCAGCTTGGCGTGACCGAGCAGCGCCTGGATGATGCGGATATCGACGCCGTCTTCCAGAAGATGGGTGGCAAAACTGTGCCGCAAGGTGTGCGGGCCGACGCGCCTGGCGATCTCGGCCGCATGAGCCGCCTCGACCACGACGCGATAGAGCTGCCTGGTGCTGATCGGCTTGAGCGCGTGCTGGCCCGGAAACAGCCAGCCGTCGCGGTGCAGCACGCCTTGACGATGCCCGTCCTGCCACCATTGACGCAACAGGGTCAGCAGGTCGGGCGAGAGCATGGCGTTGCGATATCGTCCGCCCTTACCTCGCTCGACCCGGATCAGCATGCGCTCACTGTCGATATCGCGCACCTTGAGCATGGCGACTTCGCCGACGCGCAGTCCGGCGCCATAGGCAACCGACAGCGCCGCCTGGTGCTTGAGGCTGGTGGTGGCGTTGAGCAGGCGCGCCACCTCGTCGCGGCTCAGCACCACAGGCAAATTGCGGGGACGGCTCACGCGCACCAACTTGCGCGCCAGGTCAGGCCGGTCGAGGGTATTGGTGAAGAAGAACCGCAGCGCCGAGACCACGCTGTTCATGGTGGGCACCGGAACGCCGGCTTCACTCTGGGCCAGCTGAAACTGGCGAACATCCTCGGTGGTCGCGGTATCCGGCGGCCGCCGCAGGAAGCTGGCGAAGCGCCCCACATCACGGATGTAGTTGCGCTGGGTCGCCACCGAGAAGTGGCGCATGTTCATGTCGTCGATCAGCTTCTGTCGCAGCGGGCTGACAGGGGTGTTGGGGAGTGGCGTCGTCATCGTTCGGCTCCTGGGTTGAAGGAGCCAAAAGGGAACGCCTGAACCAGGCGATCCTCAATCAAGCCGTGACGACCGATACCTTGCCCTTATCTCACCGCGCGCACCCTCCCGCGCAGCGGGTTAGTTCTGCGACCCCTTTGTCGCCGTTCGCGGCGCTCATACTATTTCCTGAAAGCAGCCACGAGCCGTGGACGCGCGTAAGTTCCATTATGGAATGGAATGACCGTCCCGCATCATCTGCTGGCGCATTGGAAAATGCCATTGCGAGTTGCGGCCGGCCCGCAGCAGGACAGTACTGAAACTGGAGCAGCGCAGTTTTAAGGATCGTC
>JAAZLP010000263.1 GCA_012799265.1 Phyllobacteriaceae bacterium
CTTCTTCGCGCACCTCTTCATCGGGTTCGGCGTAGCGGCCGTCGGCCTCGGAGACCAGGAGATTTAGCAGTATCGAGCGGGAGGCGCCGTCGCCGGAGTCGCCCAGCGTCTTGATGGCGCTGATACGCGCGGTGTGATCGGCATGTTTTAACTGCAATACGGCGCGGGCAATGCCTAGTGCCTGGCGGACCTGGGCATCCGTCTCGGTTGCCAGCGCCTGCTCGACAGCCGGCAGCATGGCCGGGTCTGAACCACGTTGAACGGCCTGTGCAGCGGCGAGGCGCTCGCCCGGGTGTTCAGAGAACAGCTGCGATACCGCCAGTGCGCCCGCAATGGCGCGCCGCAGGCGGTTATTGATCATGATCGAGTTGGCGTCGGCGGGCACCGAGCGGGTCTCGCCCGTCACGGCATCGACTGCCGTCTGGTCGGCCTCGATGATGACGAGTTCGCCGCTGGACGTGCCGCGCAGCCGGCCGCTGCCCAGCGCCTCCAGGATCTGCGTCGCACGTTGATCCGGCATCTGGCCAAGCTGCGCGATGACGCGCAGCTTGGCTTCGGTGTCGCCGCCCGCCAGGGGGGCCAGCAGTGCGATGTCGAGCGCGGCGGATTCTGCTACCAAGGCAGGCGCAATACCGGGCGCCAACATCAGCACAAGGGCCAGCGCCATCCTGCGCAACAATGTTGATAGTTTGGTCAAACCCATGGCGGACCCGTGTGATTACTGGTTTTGCTTGCTTTCGTTGCCCTCGATAAACGGACTCCAGGGTTGCGCGCGGATCGGGCCTTCTGTCTTCCAAACAATATTGAATTGCCCGTCTTCGTTGATCTCCCCGATATAGACGGGCTTGTGCAGATGGTGATTGGTCTTGTCCATCTGAATAGTGAAGCCATTAGGCGCTTTGAAGGTTTGGCCGCCCAGGGTGTCGATCACAGCGTCAACGTCTGTCGTCTTGGCCTGCTCGACCGCCTGCTTCCACATGTGGATGCCGATATAGGTGGCCTCCATTGGGTCGTTGGTGACGACCGTGTCGGCGTTGGGCAGGTTCTTGGCTTTGGCGTAGGTCTTCCACTTTTCGATGAAGGCGGCGTTCACCGGATTCTGGATCGACTGGAAGTAGTTCCATGCGGCCAGATGCCCGACCAGGGGCTTGGTGTCGACGCCGCGCAATTCCTCTTCGCCGACCGAGAAAGCCACCACGGGCACGTCGGTCGCCTTCAGCCCCGCGTTGCCCAGCTCCTTATAGAAGGGCACGTTCGAATCGCCGTTGATCGTCGATATCACGGCAGTACGGCCGCCGGTCGAGAAACGTTTGATGTTGGCGACGATCGTCTGGTAGTCGGAGTGACCGAAAGGCGTGTAGACCTCGTCAATGTCGCTGTCCTTCACGCCTTTGGAATGCAGGAAAGCGCGCAGGATCTTGTTTGTGGTGCGCGGGTAAACGTAATCGGTTCCCAGCAGCACAAAGCGCTTCGCGCCGCCGCCGTCTTCACTCATCAGGTATTCAACGGCCGGAATGGCCTGTTGGTTGGGCGCGGCTCCGGTGTAGAAGACGTTGCGTTCAAGCTCTTCGCCTTCATACTGAACGGGGTAGAACAGCAGCCCGTTGAGCTCCTTGAAAACCGGCAGCACCGATTTGCGCGACACCGATGTCCAGGCGCCGAATACGACGGCGACTTTGTCCTGCGCCAACAGCTGGCGCGCCTTTTCGGCGAAGAGGGGCCAGTTTGATGCCGGGTCGACGACCACCGGCTCAAGCTGCTTTCCGAGCACACCGCCGCTGGCATTGATTTCTTCTATGGTCATCAGCGCGACGTCTTTCAACGACGTTTCCGAGATGGCCATCGTGCCTGAGAGGGAGTGGAGGATGCCGACTTTGATGGTGTCGGCGGCTGACGCCTGGGGCACCCAACCGGAAAGGGCCAAAAGGCTCATGACGGACAACTGCTTGAGAACCAGTCTGCGTTTCATGGTGACTCCAAAGATGAAGGAGGGAGAGTCGGGCGGCAGGCGCGACCCATGCGAACAGCA
>JAAZLP010000264.1 GCA_012799265.1 Phyllobacteriaceae bacterium
ATCGTCGGCCCGGCCGCCCATTCCCATGCCCATCCCCATTCCGGCGCCCCCGCCGCCGCCACCAGCGCCGCCTCCCCCGCCACCCTGGCCACCACCACCGCCTTCACGTCCAGCGCCGCCCGGACCACCTCGTCCCCCACGGCCACCGCCGCTCGAAGGCCGCGTCGGCCCCTGCATTGGGATCTCGAGATCAGCCGGGATGGGAGAAAGATCCAGCGCCTTGCGGATATAATCGCGCAGCGACACGACCAGCTCGTGGGTATGGATTTCGCGGCCCGCAACCAGGTCAGCAGCGGCCTTCTGCGCGAGGCGCACCTGCTCATCGGTGCCCAGAAGAATGATGTCGGACAGCGCAGCTTCGACATTGTCGCGCACCTGACGGATACGCTCAAACATTTCGTCGCTCATCGTGCGGGGCGCCACGGCTTCATCACCTGCCTCAGCAGCCGCCTTTTCGGCGGCGCGAATATCGCGCAGATGGCGCGGATCGACAGAGAGGCGACCGGTGAATGACCCGCCCAGAACCTTATAGGCTGCCATCAGCGTCTTCAGGCGCTCGTTGATCTGCCGGTTCATCCGCTGCTGTCGCTGCTGGATGGTGGTCATCACCAGAAGTCTGATGCCGATCATGACCAAGGCAAAAACAAGAATGCCAATGAGGGAGGTCAGGACGCCCTGCCATGAAGAAAAATCTAAGCCGCGCAATCTGGTCTCCTTTGTCGGAGCAGAGTGGCATGGCGAAAGTGGAGATGAAAAGGCGGATAAGCGAAGGGGGCTCGCAATGCGCCCCCCTTCGACCTTGTTATCGGCAGTCAGCGTCGCTGGCGCTTGTATCGCAAATATCTGTTGCCGTATCCGGCTTGAGCAGCGAGGCGGTCTTCACCAGCCGGACGAACTCAGCGCGGTAGCCACCTTCATCTTCGCCACGGCCAGCGCGGGCGAGGTCGCTGATCTCATCCCAGGTCATGGACGTGCCATAGACGCTGCCCTTGATCTTCTGGCCGAAGGCGGCGACCGCAGCGGCGAACTGGGCATCGACGCCAGCATCAGCGATATCGCCATAGACGACTTCCGGCGTGATCGGGGTTTCGATCAGCTGGCTGACATCGCTGTCCGGCAGCTTGTAGCGCATCTTGAGGAAGGCGATCTCGTCCGACGAACCGGAGGCCTCAGGGGCGCCATTGCCATAGCGGAGCGGCTCCACCAGCCCCTCACCGACAGGCGTGATTTCATAGAGCGCCGTAACGGTGTGCCCGGCGCCGATATCACCGGCATCAACCGCATCATTATTGAAATCCTCGCGGTTGAGGACGCGGGTTTCGTAGCCAATTAGGCGATATTCGGAGACCACCGCCGGGTTGAACTCGACCTGGATTTTGACGTCCTTGGCGATGGTGTGGAGCGTGCCGCCAATCTCTTCAACCAGTACCTTGCGGGCCTCGGCAAAGCTCGAAATGTAGCTGGCATTGCCATTCCCGTTTTGGGCCAGCGCCTGCATGGTCGCATCATCGAGATTGCCGCGACCAAAGCCGAGAACGGAAAGGCTGACCCCGCTCTTCCGCTTGTCGGCGATGAAATCTTCCAGCGCATCAGGATCATCAATGCCGACATTGAAGTCGCCATCGGTTGCGAGGATCACCCGATTGGTGCCGCCCGCAATCCTGGCCTGTTCGGCCAGCTGGTAAGCAAGCTCGATGCCCTCCGCACCGGCCGTGCTGCCACCGGCACTGAGCTGATCGAGCGCCGCCAGGATTTTCGCCTTCTGATCGGCCTTGGTGGGTTCCAGCGCGATCCCGGCAGAGCCCGCATAGGTGACAATGGAGACCGTGTCATTATCCGAGAGCTGATCGAGCAGGAGCCCGAAGGCGCGCTTCAGCAGGGGAAGCTTGTCGGCCTCTTCCATCGAGCCTGACGTATCGATCAGGAACACGAGATTGCTCTTGGTATCGGCCACGGGCTGCTCAAACCCCTTGATGCCGATCTGAATGAGCTGGGTCTTGGCGTTCCAGGGCGTCGGGAAGACGCTGATATTGGGCTCGAACGGCACCTCCGCGCTGCTCGCCGCCTTATAGTCATAGGGGAAATAGTTGATCAGCTCTTCGATGCGCACGGCATCGCGCTGCGGCAGGTAGCCATATTCGAGCTCGCGCCGGACATAGGCATAGCTGGCCGTATCAACATCGATCGAGAAGGTGGAGACGGGCTCTTCCGCGGCAACCTTGAGGCGCTGCTCGTCAAAGCTGGTGAAGGTGTCACCACTTTCCTCGGTCGCCATCGGCATGCGCGCGCCAGAGCCGTCCCACAATGCTCCGCCTGCAGCAGGATTGAAACCCATGGACTGCGGCGCTTGCACCGACATCCGGTTGGCGATGCTCGGCATGGGCGCGCCCATCGGCATCGGCGCAGGCATGACCATATCGGGCATGGCTTCCATCGCCACTTCCATGTCCATCTGGGGCTCAACCATGACCGGTTCGGCCGGGGACTCAATCTTCTTTTCCACCGGCGCGGTCACTGCATTGGTCTCCGGAGCGGCGGCGGTCACTGTTTCCGCCACGCTCTGGCGGTTGATCTGCCGGGCGAAGTCCGCAGGCGTCATCGAGGTCGACGAATAGAGCTGCCAGCCCAGCGGCAGGATGAGAAGCGCGATGGCAGCGGTGCCGAGCGGGATGCGGGTGTCCATGATCGAAATCCTCTTGAAGGACGTGATGATGGACATGAGACGCTGGCCCAGAGCATTTCCTTGGGTCGGCATTTCAGTTTTTTTTGAATTTTCCTGCGCGGCGGCAAAAGCGGCGGCGCCAGCAGCAAGCGCGCGGGCGCGATCCTC
>JAAZLP010000265.1 GCA_012799265.1 Phyllobacteriaceae bacterium
CCTAGTGAACGATCCTATCGAAGACGGTCAAGAAGCATCTAGCCACAGAGGCCCAGCTACGGGGTCGCCGTACGGCGGAAGATTGAAACGAAGCTCATGGCCGAATGCGAGAGCACGTCACGAGAACACAAGGTATCGCTGACCGCCCCCTCACAACGGGACTGCCGGATGCCTACGGAGCGCGCCCGTTCAACATCACCATGAGAGCGCCGACAGCAACACCGTAGCCCCTTGCGCCAAGCCCTGCCATGACAACGTCGGCACGCATCGACACATAGGATCGGTGGTAGATCGGCTCGCGCTTGTGGATGTTGGAAATGTGAAACTCGACCACGGGTCCTTCGAACATTTTCAGCGCGTCAAGAAGCGCCAGCGAGGTGAACGTGAACGCCGCGGGGTTGATCAGGATGCCCGCTGCCTCGTCGATGGCCTCGTGGACCAGATCGATCAGCTTCTCTTCGCTATTGGTCTGGTGGAAGACGATTGGACGCTGTCCGGCGGCGTCGCGGCAGATCTGCTCAACCTCGGCCAGGGTGGTCGTGCCATAGATCGCCGGCTCGCGCTTGCCCAGGCGGTTGAGATTAGGGCCGTTGAGGACATAGAGGGGCTTCATAGCGAAGAGCTTCCGTAACCAAACATCTTCGGTAGCCAGAGAACGGTCGCCGGAACGAAGGTAAACAGCATAAGCGCCCCGATCAGCACCCAGAGAAAGGGCATCACGTCGCCGATGATCGCGCGCATGGGCGAGCCTGAAATGCGCGTCATGATGAACAGTAAGAGACCATAGGGCGGCGTGATCAGACCGAGCATGATGTTGACCACTGCCACCACGCCAAAATGCACCATGTCGATGCCCAGGGCCTGTGCTGTCGGGATCAGAACGGGCACGATCACGAGCAGGATTGTTGTTCCTTCAAGCACGCAGCCCAGGACCAGCAGGATGATGTTGACGATGATCAGGAAGGTGATCGCGTCCAGATCCCACGAGATCAGGATGGCACTGATGGTGCGCGGGATGTTCTCAACTGTGACGACATAGTTGAACACCAGGGCCCCAGCGATGAGCATCCCGATCGAAGCTGTTGTCTTGGCACTGGCCAAAACCGATCGGTAGAGGTCACCCGCCTTGACGGACCGGTAGATCAACACAGACACAAGCAGCGCATAGGCGGCAGCGACAGCCGCGGCTTCAGTGGGCGTGGTGACGCCACCATAAATGCCGTACATCAGCACGACAGGCATCATGAGCACGGGGAGCGCCTCCCAGGTCATGCGAGGCAGCTTGCGCAGCGGCACTGGCGGCTCGACTGGAAAGTTCTTCACTCTTGCAGTGATGGCGATCAGCACCATCATGAAGCCGGCCATGAGCAGGCCCGGCACGACGCCCCCGAGGAAAAGATATCCGATTGAGGTGTCGGCCACGAGGGCGTAGAGCACCATGGGGATTGACGGCGGGATGATCGGACCGATGACGGCTGTTACCGCCGTCAATGCAGCGGCATAGGACGGGGTGTATTTGTTGTCCTTGGTCATCATGAACTGCATCATCTTGCCCGAGCCAGCCGCGTCGGCGACGGCCGAACCGGACATGCCGGCAAAGACGATGGATTGCAGAACATTGACCTGCGCGAGGCCTCCGCGAAAACGGCCAACCAGCGCGTCACACCATTTCAGCAGGCGCTCCGACAGCGTGCCGGAATTCATGATTTCGGCGGCAAGGATAAACAGCGGCACCGCCAGCATGATGTAGTTGGAATACATGCCGTTAAGGAACTGCTCGGCCACGATCCCCATGTCCTGACCACGCATGATCAGGTAGAGCACCGAGCCACAGATCATGGCGAGCCCCATGGGCAGCCCGAGGAAGGCAAGCAGCGTCAGCAAGCCGAGCGAAAGTCCGAAAGCCAGGGAAATCATACGCCCGAGCTCACCTTGGAATAGTCGAAATCATCTCCACCCTTCCCGAAGGCCGCTTTCCAGGCGAGCACTAGCTGACGGATGATCATCGCGACGGCAAAGATGCCGTAGATCGAATAGAGGTAGTCGAAGCGGATCTTGAGATAAGCCGTCTTTTCGACCTTCATGAAGGCGATGTAGTCGATCACGGCGGGTAGCGAGTAGGCGAACAGGGCGACCAGCGTCAGCGAGGTGATCAGGACCATTGCGCGTTTCGCTTTGCCCCGCGCTGCGCCGTAGAAAATATCGAAACGAATATCCTCGTCGTCGCGAACGACGAAGGCGGTACCGAACAGCACCATCCAAAGCCACATCACCACGCTGATCTCGTGGGTCCACCCAATGGGCAGGTTCAGAAGATAGCGAAAAATAATCTGGACGATGAAGACGACGAACATGGTGGCCAGCATGGCGGCCAGCACATTTTCAGCGCGCGCATAGAGCCAACGGCCCATGTCTTGGATGATGGATGGCATGGCAAGTCCCTGCTCTCCGGCCAGAGGCCAACAGGAGAAGAAAAAGCGGCGGCCCGGTAAAAGAGCTGCCGCCACATCAGGATCAGATCAGAGCGCGTTGATGCGATCAACGACACCTTCCGGCCAGTCCTTGGCCAGTTCGGACTCGAGATACTTCTGCTGAGCAAAGGCGCGGAAGGCTGCCAGATCGGGTTCGTAGATGTCGAGACCTTCCGTCTTGAACAGTTCTACCAGCTCGGCCTCACGGGCGACGTGCGCCTCTTGGCTGAAGTCAATGGCGGCCGTTGCGGCAGCGTCAAATTCGGCCTGCTGTTCCGGCGTCATGGCGTCCCAGGCGGACTTGCTGATGACGAGAAGGTCGAAACCAACAAGGTGAGAGGTCATGACGATCTGCTTCATGACTTCATAGAACTTCATGTTCTCGACGTTTGGCAGCGGGTTATCCTGGCCGTCGATGGCACCCGTCTGAAGGCCGGTATAAACCTCGGCATAAGCCATCGGTGTGGGGTTGGCCCCAATCGACGTGCCAAGGAACTGCCAGGCATCACCTCCAGGCATGCGCAGCTTGATGCCGGCCATATCCTCGGGGGTATTGATCTTCTTGTCGGTGATCAGACCCACCTGGCGGGCACCGAAATAGGTGGGGCCAAGGATGCGGATGCCGAGCTGATCTTCCGCCATCTGCTTGAATTCCGCGCCGACTTCGCTGTCGAAGAAGGTGCGTAGGTGATCGGCATCGCGGAACAGATAGGCCGAGGTCAGAACCGACCAAGCGGGAATCTGGTTGGAGATGTCCTGCGGCGCGATGTTGCCCATTTCGAGGTTGCCGCGCTGCAGCGCCACAAGCTCAGTACCCTGCTTGAAGAGATTGCCACCAAAATAAGGTTCAATGGTCGCTATCTCTGCGATTCCCTCACTGAGCTTGCTCATCATCTCAGCGCGGATGTCCTGTTCGGAGAACACGGCCGAAAAACGGAGCACGGGTTTATCCTGAGCCAGGACCGGCGCGGCTGCAGCCAACATTAGGCTGCCAATCAGTAAGGCACGGCGTGTGAAGCCAAAATTCATTCAATCCTCCCTTTGCCTGCCCGGCAGGCTGCCTTCCCTACGAACGACGCGGCCTCC
>JAAZLP010000266.1 GCA_012799265.1 Phyllobacteriaceae bacterium
ACCGGTTCGCTCAATGGCCTCGGGCTCGAACAGCTGGGTTATGCGGCCATGGTCCTCGCTGTGCTTATCCCGATTGCGCTCTTTCTTTCCCGGCCAATGGCGCAACTGGAACTGGGCGACGACGCCGCGCGGGCGCTGGGGGTGGATGCCGAGCGCACCCGTCTCGCGCTGATCATTGTCGGGGTTGCTCTTAGCGCCACGGTGACGGCGACGGCTGGCCCCATCGGCTTTATCGCGCTTGCCGCGCCGCAACTGGCGCGGCGGCTTACCGGCGCTGCCGGAGTGTCCATGGTGCCCGCAGCAGCGATGGGAGCGCTGCTGCTCTGCGCGGCCGATTTTATCGCCCAACGCGCCTTTGCGCCGACGCAATTGCCGGTGGGCATTGTCACGGTGAGCCTGGGTGGTCTCTATCTGGTCTGGCTGCTGCTGCGAGAGGCCCGTCGGCAATGAAGGACAAGGACATGGACCAGCACGACCCTGCACGCGCTGTCGGCGCTTCGCGTCTCTTCGCCGAAAACGCGACCATTGGCTATGACACCAGGGTCATTTCGCACGATCTCTCGGTCGCCATTCCAGACCGGTCCTTTACCGTCATCGTCGGCGCCAATGCCTGTGGCAAGTCCACGCTGCTGCGCGCGCTGTCGCGGCTCATCAGGCCGAGCCAGGGTCGTGTTGTGCTGGATGGACAGCTGATTTCGTCCTATCCGGCCAAGGAAGTGGCGCGGCGGCTGGGCCTTCTGCCCCAGACGTCAATCGCGCCCGACGGCATCACGGTGGCCGATCTCATCGCCCGTGGCCGCTATCCGCATCAGAAGCTGCTTCGCCAATGGTCGCGTGAGGACGAGGCGGCTGTCGTTGCAGCGATGGAGGCGACCAAGGTTACTGAACTGTCCCACCGCCTGGTCGACGAGCTTTCAGGCGGCCAGCGCCAACGCGTCTGGGTGGCCATGGTGCTGGCGCAGGAAACGCCGCTGCTTCTTCTCGATGAGCCGACGACATTCCTCGACATCACCCACCAGATCGAGCTCCTGGAACTGCTGAGCGACCTCAATCGGCGCAATGGCCAGACCATCGTCGCGGTCCTGCATGACCTCAATCACGCCTGCCGCTATGCCAGCCACATCATTGCCATGCGCGACGGCGCTGTCATCGCCGAGGGCGCGCCGCGCGAGATCGTCACGGCAGAGCTGGTGGAGCAGGTTTTCGGGCTTCCCTGCATCATCATCGATGATCCGGTCGCGCACACGCCGCTGGTTGTTCCCAAGGGATTTTCCCAGCACAATTCGTGAGCCGCGTCGGTCAGATACCGCGCAGCGCTATTGCTGTTGGGCCCGCTCACGCTGGCGCCGGGCTTCTGCTTCTTCAGCACTTCGGCTTTCATCGCCTTCGCTTTGGTCGGTGCGCTGGTCCTGCCTGGGCGGGCGGGGACGTGGGTCTTTCATCTGGGCTCCCTTTGCCCGTAGCATAGCTTGATTGCCACTGCGCTGGCAGCGTAAATGCGGGCCGAGGGGCATTCCATGATCACCTGTTTCGATATCGGCGGCACGACTATCAAGGCGGCCCTTGCCGTCGAGCCGGGGAGCCTTCGGCCGATCGGCCGGGTGGCGACGCCCCGCGACGATTTCGCTCTTTTCGCTGCTTCCATCTCGCAACTGATCGACGAGGGCGGTGCGCCGGCGGGGGCGCCTGTCGCCATTTCGGTGACGGGTGTCGTTGATCCGGAAACCGGGATCACCACCGTCGCCAATATCCCCTGTATCGATGGGCGCGCGCTGTCCGCTGATCTCGGCGCGCTGCTCGGCCGGCAGGTGCTCGTTGCCAATGATGCCGATTGCTTTGCGCTGGCTGAGGCGCATGCGGGAGCGGGGCAGGGCCATCGCGTGGTCTTCGGCGCGATCCTCGGGACCGGGGTCGGGGGAGGCCTTGTGGCCGATGGAAAACTCTTCCGCGGTGCTGGTGGTCTTTCGGGGGAATGGGGCCATGGCACCATTGTCGCGACGACGACCAGGGCGGCGCCGCACAATCTGCCGCATTTTGCGTGTGGCTGCGGGCTTTCCGGATGCCTTGATACGGTTGGTGGCGCGCGTGGCCTCGAGAGGCTCCATCGCCATTTGCAGGGCACTGATCTCGCCAGCACGGCTGTCATCGAGGCTTGGGGCAATGGCGACAACGCCGCCGCAGCGACCGTCGATCTCTATGTGGAGCTCGTCGCCGGACCGCTGGCGCTGGTGGTCAATGTCATTGGCCCGGACATCATCCCGGTCGGTGGTGGGCTGGGCAATTCGGCTCCCCTGATTGCCCGGCTTGATGAGGCGGTTCGTGCCGGCATTTTGCGCCGCGTGGATCGTCCGCTTGTCGTTCCGGCACAACTAACGGTGGATGCCGGTCTGATCGGCGCTGCCAGCCTGGGCTTCTCGGAGGGCGTGGTATGACCTTGCTCGAGATTTGCGTCGATGACGCTGCCGGGCTTGAGGCCGGGATCGAAGGGGGCGCAGACAGGATTGAACTGTGCTCGGTGCTGGAACTTGGCGGGCTGACGCCCGCGCCGGGCCTCATCGCGCTGGCCGCCAAGGCATCGGTGCCGGTACGGGCCATGGTGCGCCCGCGTCCGGGTGACTTTGTCTTTGGCGAGAGTGACGTTCAGTCCATGCTGGCCGATATCGCGGCCATCCGCGCTGCAGGGCTTGAGGGCGTGGTGCTTGGCGCCAATCTTCCCGACGGGCGGCTCGATCTTGAAACGCTGCGCGTCCTTGTCGAGGCGGCCGATGGGCTCAGGCGCACGCTGCACCGCGCGATCGATCTCGTGCCCGATATGGCTGAAGCGGTGGAGCAGGCGATCGCATTGGGTTTTGACACCATTCTCACGGCGGGTCGCGCGCGGACGGCGCCGGAGGGGCTCGCCGAGCTCGAGCTAGCCCATCGCGTTGCGCAGGGTCGCATCACCATCATGGCTGGGTCGGGCGTCAATGCAGAGACCGCGACCACCATTCTGGACCACGTGCCTCTTGCCGCGGTGCATGGCTCCTGCGCGG
>JAAZLP010000267.1 GCA_012799265.1 Phyllobacteriaceae bacterium
TAGGAAAGGAATGTCGTCCTGTCTCTAGTGTGGCGATGTCGTCTGGGTGAGATGCCGTTTCATCAGGCAGCCTCGCACGGACAAAGCATTTCTCGTGCCCCATCATGCAGAGATGTTTACGACTTGTTAATGCCGACTATTCTGGTAGACTATGCTCCGTACTCAATGCGGGGCATTCCATGCCGAAGCTACAGCGCTACGTCTCCTATGCGGCTCTTGCCGCTGCCTTGATCCTGGGCTTCGCCGTCACGGCGCATGCCGGATTAATCTTCGGCGCTTAGGTCTCTTTGATCTAAAAATCAGCAGGTCACGCCAACGCCTCCGCAAGGTGGCGTGGAGCCTAATGCAGCGTCGAGGGCTCTATCGGGCTGGCTTGTCCATCGCCGATCTGCGGTCCGGCCCAGAAGACCACGTAGAGCAGCTCGTGGCCTGACGCGTCGGTGATTTCGATGGAACGTGCCTCGTCCATCTCACCACCTTCGACTGCCTCCCGCTCGATGATGGCCTTACCGATTTGTGCCGCGCGGTGTTCCGCGGCTTCAAGGTCGGTCAGTTCACTGCCCGCTTCGTCGCGGATCAGCGTGTCATCGGTGCGATAGTGAAAATAGTAGCGTGGCATGAAATTTCCCCGTCTTGCGGGTCAAACGTCGGCCGAGGCATCGGGTTGCCGGATAGTCTGGCAGGTGTGCGGGTCTTAGTCGAGCCCACTCACGCCGTGGTAGCCATGGCGGTTCCAGATGAGCGGCAGCAGGCGGTGGTCTGTCTCCGCCTCGACAATGGCTCCAACGAACAGCAGATGCGTAGGCGTTTCCATTGAACCGATGACTTCGCAGTCGATCACGCTCACCGCGCTCTCGAGCTTGGGTTGACCTGACGACCAGGTGCCCCAATTGCCGATGACAAAGCGATCATCCAGGCCAAGGCGACCAGCGAAGGCATCGCCAATTTCCGACTGATCTGCAGCCAGCATGGCCATGGAGAAACTTCCCGTGCTGGCGATGATCTCCGAAAGACGACTGCTGTTGTCGATCGAAATCAGGACCGAGGGAGGTTTGTCCGAAAGGGAGAGCACCGAGGTGACCGTGCGCCCGACCCGCTCGACCCTATCGGAGGCCGTGACGACATGCACACCCGATGCAAGGCCGGACAACGCGGAACGAAAGGCAGCATCGCTCACCGCGGGGCGCCGTGGCGCCCGCATGGCCATGCGGTCTTGCAGTGAATAGTCGGACATCAAAATGGTCGTATTCTCGGTCGCTAGGGGCTGCAACCAGCCAATGGATCTCAAAGTCGCGCTGGTCCTAAATGGGCATGACCAGCGCGATTTGGAAGGGGAGTTTAGCCGAGATTGGCTTCTGCGAACTCGTAATTGGCGAGCTTGTCGAGGAAATTGCTCACATAGTCCGGGCGACGGTTGCGGAAATCGACGTAATAGGAGTGCTCCCAGACATCGAGCCCGAGCAGGATCTTGCCTTCACCGGTCGCCAGCGGATTGGAGCCGTTTGCCGTCTTCGTCGTCTTGAGCTTGCCATCGTTGCCCAGCACCAGCCACGCCCAGCCGGAGCCGAACTGGGTGGTCGCGGCAGTCTTGAAACTGTCCTTGAAGGCGTCGACCGAACCAAAGTCCTCGATGATCTTGGCTTCAAGCTTGCCCGGAATCTGACCGCCATTGGGCGACAGCGCCTGCCAGAAGTGGATGTGGTTCCAGTGCTGACCAGCATTGTTGAAGACGGGTGCGAGGTCCGCCTTTCCATTGGCAAAGGCGACAATTTCCTCCAGCGACTTGCCCTGCAGGTCGGGATTATTTTCAACAAAACCGTTGAGGGCGGTCACATAGGCCTGGTGGTGCTTGCCGTGATGCAGCTCCAGCGTTTCCTGGCTCATGCCGCGCTCGGCTAGAGCGGCGGGCGCGTACGGCAGGGTGGGGAGTGAGAAGGTCATCTTTGGTCTCCTGTGTCGCATCTGCGGAAGACCGGCTTGCCAATTTCGGCGGACCGGGGTAATTTCCAAGTAATGGCTTTGAAAACCCTTTCCGCAGATATGTCAAGTTCGGGCTTGGAAAACGTCGCGTGGTCCCCGCGTAGTCCGTCCGAGCGTATTCTCATGGCGCTCAAAATGCAGGGCTCGATGTCCGCCGCTGCCCTAAGCACCGTTCTCGGAACCACCAGCGAGGCGGCGCGGCAGCAATTGCAGCGCCTAGCTGATGAAGGGCTGGTGGAGTCGCGCAGCGCGGCAGCCGGCGTCGGTCGCCCGACTCAGCTCTGGAGCCTGACTGCAGCAGCGCAGTCCCGCTTTCCGGATACCCATGCGGCGCTGACGGTGCAATTGCTCGAGATCGTCCAGAGCCATCTGGGCGAGGACGCGATGGAAACCATCA
>JAAZLP010000268.1 GCA_012799265.1 Phyllobacteriaceae bacterium
GCCGAGTGAGATACCGGACATGATCCACGCCTTCCGCCGCACATTGCCTGGCCAGCTTCTGATGCTCGCGCAAGAATGTCGGCAGCTTGAGAGCCTTGAGGTGATGGGCAAGCAGGATTTCCGGGGCATCGTTCATGCCGCGCCCTCCGCACCGCCAGACAGCAACCGCATGTAGGAGCGGGCCTCGGTCTTCTCGACCCTGGCCCTGGGCAGGTAGGGATAGCAGTCCAGATCCAGCCGGGGAGGTCGGCGCTCCACCCGGCACAACAGCAGATGCTTCACCGCATCGAAGCCGATCGCCCCCATCTGCAGCGCTTGCGTCACGGCAGCCCGCAGATCGGCCAGATCGAAGGTTTCCAGAAGCCGCAGGACCTGGACATATTCGCGCCGGCCGTGCCGGTTCATCCGTGCCTCCATCAGCCGGCGCAAGGTGGCGAACTCCTCGGGCAGGTCCCAACCCTGCAATGGTGCCGCCTGATCCAACGCATTGATTTTCTGCTCGATCAGCGGAAGATAATGGAGCGGGTCGAAGACGAGTTCATCGCGTTCCCAGCACCGGGGGTGGCGGGCGATCACCTCGCTCCGGCAGCCGATCACCACCTCATGGACATAGGCCCGGATCCAGACATCCTGATGGCCGTAAGCGACCGGCACCGAGTAGTCATTGGTCTTGTAGCGCACGAGCGATTGCGACGACACGCGGCCGGTCGCCTGATCGCAGGCATCGAAGGGCGCCGCCGGGAGCGGGCGCATCGCGGCGAGATCGCGCTGCAGCCTTTCGCCGATCGTCTCGCTTTCGCCGCGCAGGACATCGTGCTGACGCCGGTCGCATTGCTCCTCCAGCCAGAGGTTGAACGCGTCCCAGGTCGCGAACTCCGGCATCGGCACCATGAAGTTGCGCCGCGAATAGCCCACCAGGCCTTCGACATTGCCTTTGTCGTTTCCCTTGCCCGGGCGGCCATAGCGATCCCGGATCAGGTAATGCGACAGGAAGCCGCTGAACAGCGCCGCCCGCTTGCGCGTCCCGTCCGGCAGGATCTTCGCCACCAGGCACCGATCATTGTCGTAGACGATCGACTGCGGAACCGCCCCAAAAAAGGCAAAGGCATGGACATGACCGTCCACCCAGGCCTCGGCAACCGCCGCAGGATAGGCCCGCACATAGCACGCATCGCTGTGCGGCAGGTCCAGCACGAAGAAATGCGCCTTCTGTTCGACACCTCCGATCCGAACCAGCGCCTCGCCGAAGTCGGCCTGCGCGTGGCCCGGGGGATGCGCCAGCGGCACGAACACCTCCTGGCCCCGCCGCTCACGTTCCCGGATATAATCCTTGATGATCGTGTAGCCGCCGGTGAACCCGCATTCTTCGCGCAGACGGTCAAATACCCGCTTCGCCGTATGCCGCTGCTTACGCGGCATGGCCCGGTCCGCCTCCAGCCAACCCTCGATGATCGGGATGAACGGATCAAGCTTCGGGCGCTTGACCTCGGCCGTCCGCCGGTAGCCCGGAGGAACCGAGAACGTCATCATCTTCGCAACCGTGTCGCGCGATATGTTGAATTCCTTCGCCGCCTGACGCTGGCTCATGCCCGACGCGCAGGCCTGACGAACCCTGAGATATAGCTCCACGCTGTAAA
>JAAZLP010000269.1 GCA_012799265.1 Phyllobacteriaceae bacterium
CCTGCTGCTCGCCGTTGCTCTGATGATCACGGCCTACATCGTTGCTGTGAAGCGCGGTTACCCGACCGAAGTTTTCCCAGGCTTCCGTAGAGCCTTCGAATATTTCCTGATCTCTATCCCCGGCCTGATGCTGATCGTCATTATCTTCGGCGGCGTGCGTTCTGGGGTCTTCACCGCGACGGAGAGCTCCTGCATCGCGGTTATCTATGCGCTGCTGGTGACGCTGCTGGTCTATCGGTCTCTTACCTGGAAAGAGTTTGTGCACTCGGTTCTGGGCGCTGTCCGCACCACGTCCATGGTTCTCTTCATCATTGGTGCGGCCGCCTCGTTCGGCTGGCTCATGGCCTATCTCCGTGTGGCCCCAATACTCACTGACATGATCTCTCAGCTGACCACTGACCCGCTGATGATCCTGCTGCTCATCAACGTCATGCTGTTGCTGCTAGGCACCTTCATGGACATGGGCCCACTGATTATCATCACCACCCCCATCTTCCTGCCCATGGTGCAGAAGTTCGGTGTCGATCCTGTCCATTTCGGCGTCATCATGATCCTCAATCTCGGCATCGGCCTCAACACGCCGCCGCTCGGTCCTGTCCAGTTCGTAGCGGCGGCCGTTGGAAAGATATCGATCTGGACGGCCATGAAGAGCGTTTGGCCCTTCTATCTCGTCGGGCTCATCGTGCTCGGATTGGTGACCTACATTCCGGCGCTGTCCCTATGGCTTCCGAGCCTCTTCAGGTGACACCATGTCTCTCGTAGAAGTCTCAGCCCTGCCGGTCAGACGACCAAAACTCGCCGACATGGTGATCGATGCGCTGCGTAAGCGCATCCTCACCGGCGAGTTTTCTCCGGGCGAGAAGCTGCCAACCGAAAGCAAGCTGACCGTGCATTATGGCGTGAGCCGTACGGTCATTCGCGAGGCTATTGCAGCGCTGGCAGCCGATGGACTGGTCCAGGCCCGGCAGGGAGCGGGTGTCTATGTGATGGTGCAGGCCAGCACGGCTTTCGCCAGCATCTCAGGCGAGCGGTCCAACAAGATTTCGGTGGCTCTCAATGTCCTCGAAGTGCGAATGGGGATCGAGATCGAATCGGCAGGGTTGGCGGCTGAGCGGCGCAGTACGAGCCAACTGGCTGCCATCCAGGAATGCTGGAACGAATTTGGGCGCCTACTGACGCAAGGCACTCCGACCGGCAAGACAGACTTTGCCTTTCATCGGACCATAGCGGCGGCCACCAACAACCCCTTTTACCTTGAAGTGCTCGACGCTTTGGGGAGCCGGACGATCCCCTGCGACGTGGCATCTCCATGGGGCACTGAAAGCGTGCTCACCCACGAATATCAGGTCGGCTTGCACGAGGAGCACCGGCTGATCCTCACCAGTATTGCCAGCCGCGATGCAGACGGCGCGCGCGAAGCCATGCGGGAGCATCTGGCGCGAAGCCAGGATCGCTATCGCGCCCGTCTCCTGGAACAAAGTCATTCAAGTCAGGACCCGTTATGACCACAGAATTCGACATCCGCTTTGCCATTGATCCCATTTCCGCCTCCGTGATGGGCACCGGCGAATTGCGCGACAACTTCCTGATCGATGATCTTTTTTCCGAAGGCCATGTGCGCTGGACCTATACCCATTACGACCGCATGGCTGTGGGCGGTGCCGTACCCGATGGGACCCCGCTCAAACTGGACGCCATCAAGCCAACCGGCACAGCGGGTTTCCTTGATCGGCGTGAGCTTATAGCCGTCAATATCGGCGAGGCTGGCACCATCTCTGTTGACGGCGCCGATCACGCAGTCGGTCCGCGCGACATGCTCTATATCGGCATGGGAGCGCAGGACGTGCGCTTTGCCGGTGACGGCGCCAAATACTACCTGCTGAGCGCTCCTGCCCATGCACGCCACCCAACGCGTCTCCTCCAGCAGGCAACCGCCAAGAAGCTGGAGATGGGCTCCAGCGAGACCTCCAATGAGCGGACCATCTACCAATATGTGAACCCAGAGGTTCAGACCTGCCAGTTGGTGGTCGGGCTCACCCAGTTCGCGCCGGGATCCGTCTGGAACACCATGCCCGCCCATGTGCATGACCGGCGTATGGAGGCCTATCTCTATTTCGATCTCAAGCCGGATGCCTTTGTGGTTCACCTCATGGGCGAGCCTGACGAAACCCGCCACCTGATCGTCCGCAACGAAGAGGCCATCCTCTCGCCGCCGTGGTCCATCCATTGCGGCGCGGGCACCGGCGCCTACACATTCATCTGGGCGATGGCTGGCGACAATGTCGATTACACTGACGCAGAAAAAGTCGCGATGGAGGACCTGCGCTGATGGACCTCGGCGCTTTCTCCCTCTCTGGTAAGACCATCCTCGTCACCGGTGCCAATACCGGCATTGGACAAGGCATCGCGCTCTCCATCGGGCGGGCTGGCGGTCGGGTTATTGGCGTCGGTCGTTCCAGCATGGCTGAAACCGCGTCGCTCATGGCGGGGCAGGGCGCGGAGTTTGTGGAGCTGCGCGCCGATCTGGGGTCCACCAAAGCGGCTCAAGCCATGTTTGATAGCGCTTGGGCAGAGCACGGCCCAATTGATGGCCTCGTCAATAATGCGGGCATCATCAAGCGGGTCGATGCAGTCGACTTCACTGAAGAAGATTGGGACGAGGTGATGGATATCAACCTCAAGACCATGTTCTTCCTCTGCCAGTCCATGGGCAAGAAGGCGCTAGAGGCCGGTCGCGCGGCGCGCATCGTGAACATCGCATCGATGCTGAGTTTCCAGGGTGGCATCCGTGTCGCCAGCTACACGGCCTCCAAGAGTGGCGTTCTGGGCATTACGCGCCTTCTGGCCAATGAATGGGCGGCCAAGGGCATCAATGTGAATGCCATTGCTCCCGGCTATATCGAGACCAACAATACCGAAGCGTTGCGCAACGACCCGGATCGCTCGTCCTCCATCCTTGGACGTATCCCCGCGGGCCGCTGGGGCGTGCCCGCAGATATTGGCGATGCCGCTGTATTTCTTCTCGCACCCGCTTCCAACTACATGAACGGCGCCGTCATCCCCGTTGATGGCGGCTGGCTTGCGAGGTGATGACATGAGCGAACAGAAGTTCTTCGCCCAACCGGAAGAAACGCCATGGACCGAACTCGCGCCAGGCAATACCAGGCGTGTACTCATTCATACGCCTGAGCTGATGCAGGTGGAATTTGGCTTCGATAAAGGCGCTATTGGCGCCCCTCATAGCCATCCGCATATTCAGGTCAGCTATGTCGCCGAAGGCCGGTTCGAGGTGACCATCGACGGCGTTACCCAAATCGTGGAGCAGGGCGGTAGCTTCATCGTGCCGTCAAATCTGGTCCATAGCGTCGTTGCCCTCGAAAAGGGCCGTCTTGTCGACGTGTTCACCCCGCACCGCGCGGACTTCCTCTGACATGCAGGCCCCGCTGGCGTCACATCGCCGAGCGCCAGTTGCTTGGCCAGCTTCAGCCAATCGCGGAGAGCATCTGGGCGTAGGCTTCGTCGTGTCGTCCGCCCCAGTTCTCCATGCCGGGTTTGGTGAGCCAGCCGCGCCGAGGCGGAGTCTGACTGTAAATCTGGCGGACCGGATCTTCTCGCCAATTCAGATTGAAAGCAGCGAATTTGGGGAAGAATTCCATACCGGAATAGGGCAGGTGGTCATGCACCCACCAGGCCATGGCTTCCCAGTCGCCCGTCTTCTCGTAATAGGGGATAAAGCGATTGACGATGACGCAGGCGGTCGCGCCCATCCTTCCCTCGGCATCGCGCCGATCCCAGATGTGCCCTGCATAGTTGGACTCGTTGACCCCGCAGTTGAGCTTGTTGGCATTACCAAATCCGTTCACCTCCGGCGAGCGGTAGGACGAGCGTATGGAAATGCGTCCGAAGCGCGCCTGCAGCGGCTCGAGCAGTTCCTCGCACAGGCGCTTGCCTGCGGCTATGGCGAGGTCGGGATTGTCAGGCTGGTTACGGAACCCGTTGATCACGGCGATCTCGGAATAGAGAAAATCGCGCATGAAGAAGCTCTCCGAGAGACGTACGCGACCGAGAGCTTCCAGGGCTCTTACCGTTTGAGGATGGCGCATAGGGCTTGCATCCGGATGAGCAGATGGGCACATGGTGCCCCTGTCATTCCTTCCATACAACCCGGTTTTGACCGGCTTGCGGGATCGCGCCATGCTGCTCATTGCTTTCTACATTGCCATCACCGCCGAAGCGATGACTGCTGCGCTGGCCGCTGGGCGGCGGAATATGGACTGGTTTGGCGTCTGCCTCATCGCCTGCGTAACGGCCCTCGGCGGTGGCACGATCCGCGACTTGCTGCTCGATCACTATCCGCTCTTCTGGGTCGAAAATCCCTATGTGCTGCTGCTGGTCTGTGGAGCGGCCCTGCTCACCATTCCGCTTGCGCGGGTCATGGACAAGCTGCGCTGGCCTTTCCTGCTGCTCGACGCGCTGGGTCTAGTGGTCTTCACCGTCATCGGCTGCAACATCGGCATAGAGGCGGGGGTACATCCGATCATCGTGATCGTCGCGGGCATGGTGACGGGGACGGCGGGTGGCATCCTGCGCGACGTACTCTGCAACGACGTACCGCTGATCTTTCAGGGCGAGCTTTATGCGACCGTCTCCATGGTGGCCGGCATCATCTATTTCGTGGGCCTGCTGAACGGCTTGCCCGTCGAGGTGATGGCCACGATTGCAATCGTCGTTGGCTTCACGCTGCGCGTCCTGGCGCTCCGGTTCAAATGGGAGATGCCCAAATTCGTCTACGACCGGGACATGCGCAAATGATGCCCGTCCGCATCGTTCTTTCGCGCAAGGCCGGTTTTGATCTTCAGGCGATCTCACACGCGCTCAATGGTCTGCCTGCCCAATCCGTCGCTCGCCCTAGTCCCTGGGGTAACCCGTATTCCATTGCTGCGGTGATGGAAGAAACCGGCCTCGGAAAGGATGCGGCACAGGCGGAGGCCGTCGCGCGTCATGCCCGCTGGCTGGCGGGTGAAATCGAGGCAGACCGGCCACGCCCGGCAAAGGCTGAAATAAGAGCGGCCCTCGCGGGTAAGAATCTGGCCTGCTGGTGCCGCGCTGGTACGCCCTGCCATGTCGAAACACTTCTCAGGCTGGCCAACGATTGAGCTGGCTGATCTTCACTCTTCCTCTTTCTATGGAGCCTCAAGTTGCGACAGACCTGGCGTTGGTTCGGCCCCAAGGACCTCACCAGCATTGACGATATCACCCAGGCGGGCGCCGTTGGCGTCGTCAGCGCCTTGCATCACGTCCCTAATGGCGTGGTGTGGACCAAGGAAGAGATCGCCAGGCGCCATACCGAGATCGCCACCCGCAAGGACGGAACTGCCTCCGGCCTCACCTGGGATGTCGTAGAAAGCCTCCCTGTCAGCGAGGACATCAAGAAGCAGAAGGGCAATTGGCGCGAGCATATCGAGAACTACAAGATCTCGATGCGCCACCTCGCCGAAAGCGGCATTGAGACCATCTGCTACAACTTCATGCCCGTGCTCGACTGGACGCGGACCAATCTGCGCTGGACCGTCGCCCACGGCGGCTCGTGCATGCGCTTCGATATCAACGATTTCGCCGCCTTCGACATTCACATCCTGCGCCGCCCCAACGCGCCCGGCGATTTCACCAATGCCATCGTCGATGAAGCCGGCCGTCGTTTCGACGTCATGAGCGAGGACGACAAGAAGCGGCTCGCTCGCAACGTTACCATGGGCCTGCCGGGCTCAACGGAGTCGATGAGCCTTGAGGATGTGCAGGCACATCTTGATGAATATGGCGCCATCAGCCGCGAGCAGCTTCGGAACCACTTCGTGCACTTCCTCGACGAAGTCGTGCCGGTCGCCGAGGATCTGGGCCTGCGCCTCTGCTGCCATCCCGATGATCCGCCATTCGCACTGCTCGGCCTACCACGCATCATGTCGACCGCGGAGGACTACAAGTACATGCTCGACGCCGTGGACAGCCCGGCCAATGGCATGACCTTCTGCACAGGTTCGCTCGGTGCCCGGCCGGACAATGACCTGCCTGCCATGTTCGCCCAGTTCGCCGACAAGGTGCACTTCCTGCACCTGCGCAACGTCAAGCGCGACAATGAAGACGTGATCGGCTCCTTCTACGAAGCTGAACACCTTGACGGCGATACCGATATGGTCGCTGTCGTCGCCGCAATCATCCGGGAGGAGCGCCGCCGCAAGGCTGAAGGTCGCAAGGATTGGGAAATCCCGATGCGCCCCGACCACGGTCAGGACATCCTCGACGATCTGGGCCGTCGCTCGCAGCCGGGCTACCCGACCATCGGTCGTATGAAGGGGCTGGCAGAACTGCGCGGTGTCGTGACCGCTCTGGAACACGCTGAGCTGGGCCTCAAGCCCTAAGCCGACTATTCGCGATCTGTCCTCGGGCCCCGCCCGAGGACAATTTTGTTCTGCTCCGATTAAGGATCGGTCAGTGCCCCGAGAGGGCACCGGACCTTAGTCTTCCAGCAGATAGCCGCCGGCGCGGCTCGGCAGGATTTCGCTGCCCACGATCTTGGCGACGGATTTGCCGGGAGCCGTCAATTTCGCGGAAACCTTGGACAGAACAAAGCCATCGGTGCCGGCGCGCAGCGGTGTGCGGGCCATGAAGGCTTCAGGGCCGTCCATCGCAATGATGTCAGCAATGACATCACCCTTCTTCACCCTGTCGCCCAGCTCAACGTGATAGGCGAGAATGCCAGGACGGTCGGAGCGGAGTACTTCGGTTGCTTCGAATGGCGTCGGCCCCGGAGCCGCTTTTGCAGGCTTCGCCGCCGCTTCGATCAGGCCGCGTCCGGCGAAGAAATCGAACAGCCCCTGCGCGTCTTCCTTGCCGATAGCGTCTGTCACGTCGGCCTGCCCACGATATTCCAGCGTTGCCGTTTCGGCCGACATCGGAATGGGGAAGTCGGGATTGTCGCGCTGCGCCTTGCGATAGAGATTGGGCAGGACTTCATCAAACGAGCCGCCGCCGCTGTCCTCTGCGGTCAGCGTGGCGGCGACTTGCATGCGGTCGGCCAGGTCCTGCAGTCCCGGCATGAGGTCTGGCGAAGTGAAGATGTGCTTGAGGCTATCGTCATCGCAATGGAGATCCAGCACAATGTCGGCATCATGCGCGTGCGTCATGACGAGATTGCGCAACCGCTGGTTGGCCGTCACCGGCTGCTGGGCAGCCAGAAATTTGCCGACAGCGGCGCGGATCAGCGCAATGTTGGACGCTGCGTCCTGGGTAAAGCGCCCAGTGACCTCTTCCTTGATCAGCGGATAAAGGTCCGGCCAGCGGCGGTTGAAATTGATGCCCGTGTCGATGTCATAGCGACCGATGTGGTGGCGCAGAGTGCGCGTGGCCAGTCCGAGAGGGTTGACGGACGGGAAGATGACAAAGCGAGCCTTGAGCTTGCCCGCAGCGTCAGCATCGCGGATCATCGGCAGCAAATGGTGGATCGCCATTGTGCCCGGCTGCTCATCGGCGTGCAGGGCCGCCTGCATATAGACCTTGGTCTCGGCGTTCTCAGGTCCTGCCGTGTACCAGTAAAGGGTGGTCGTCTGGCCAGGCGCATCGCCTGCCAGCACTTCAGAATGCTGCTGAAAAGTCATGGTCTTACCGAAGCCATTTGGGGATGTAGCGCAGCCGTGGCGGGCTGGGCAGGTGGCGCATCAGGCGCTGATAGATCAGGCCAAATATGAAGAAGATAACCAGCGAGACGGCGAGAAAATAGAGCGCCGCGACAGGGAAGTGGAGGAAGGCGTTGTAGTCCGTCTCAAAGAGGTTTTGCGCCGTGCTCATCAATTCGCGCTGTCCGCCGATAACGGGCAGGGCGAAGTAGACGATAGCCGTCGCGTGGAACAGGAACACCACTTCATTGGTATAGGCGGGCCAGGCGAGGCGAATGAGGTTTGGCCAGATCACGCGGCGGAACTGCTGGCTGCGGCTCATGCCATAGGCGCGGGCGGCCTCGATGGCTCCGCGGGGTACCGCACGCAGGGCACCGTAGAAGATTTCTGCGGTATAAGCAGCCGTGTTCAACACCAGCACGAATGGACCCATGAAGAGCGGGTGGAGCACAAAGCCCGACCAGCCCATGGGTTTCCAGACCGTCACGTTGAGCGACAGCGCCAGCGAATAGAACATGAAGAACTGGATGAAGAGCGGCGATCCACGGAAGGCGTAGATATAGCCCCGCGACAGCCGGTTGATGATTGGATTGCTGGATGCCTTGCCCAAGGCGAGGAACACGGCCAGCACAAAGCCCAAAGGGATCGAGGCAGCGGCGAAGGAGATGTTGAACATCACCGCCGGTGCCATAAGGGCGAGATCGTCAAAAAATGCCTGCATCAGCCGTGTGCCTCGCTCAAAATGCCACGGCCCACGCGACGCGTGATGGCGTCGAACGCCCGCTCAGAGAGCCAGGTGACGAGGATGTAGAACACGAACAGGACCAGATAGTAGCGCCAGCGCCAGTCGTCATGCACCAGGCCGACTGTCGGCAGGAAGTTTGGTGCGCCCAGGCGGTCTGCCCAGAGGACGATGTCGGCAATCTGCAGTAGCGACAGCAGCGACGTTGCCTTGATGATCAGCATCCAGACATTGGAGAGGCCGGGCAGGGCATAGACCCACATTTGGCGAATATGCACACGCCAAAGGACCTGGCTTTCGGACATGCCATAGGCGCGGGCGGCTTCCAGCTGCCCTGCGGGCACCGAGCGCATTGCGCCATGGATGACGTTGGTGGCAAATGCCCCATAGACGAGGCCCAGCGAAACACTGGCAAGGATGAGATATTCCGGCGTGCCGAGGAACCAGTTGGCTTCCTTGCACGGCGGCCAGGGCGCAGACTGCGCCGCGATCATCTCAGGCGTGCAAACCTGAGATGCCACAAACCACTCCACGCCCTGCTCGAAGGCGAGGGGGAAGAACAGGAAAAAGAGAACGTCCGGCACGCCGCGCACAATCGCCGAATAAACGGTGCCGATCATGCGCAGAGGCCAGAAGCGGGAGTTTTTCAGTGTCGCGCCGGTCAGGCCAAAGATAACCGCCAGCGCGCCGCCCAACAGGGCCGCGATGATGGTGAACTGGAAGCTGGCATACCAGGTCAGGTGCTTGCCATTGGTGAGGTAGCTGACCCAGAAGGCGATGTCGTCGAACATGCCGCTCGTCTCTCAAAAGTTGCTCCCCCCGATTGTTCGGGAGGAGCGTAAGCATCAAGCCGAGAGGCTTATTCGGTGAAGAACGGGCCCTGGCCCTCGAACCACTGGCCGATCAGCTTGTCGACAGTGCCGTCTGCCTTGAGGGCGGTGATGGCTTCGTCCAGCTTGGCCTTGAGTTCGGTGTCTTCCTTGCGCAGGCCAGCGCCAACGCCGCCGCCGATCAGCACGTCTTCGCCCACGAATTCGATTGCGCCGTTAGCGGCGGTCACGATCGGTTCGAGATAAGCGCCATCAGCCAGGATGGTGTCGATATTGCCTGCCATCAGGTCGGCCATGTTCTGGTCAGCGGTTGCAAAGCTGACGATGGTGTTGCCTTCGGCGAGGTTGGCTTCGGCATAAGCAGCCTGGATGGTGCCGCTCTGCACGCCGATACGCGCACCCTGCAGGTTTGCGAAGTCGAAGTTGGCGCCCGGTGCGGCAACAAACTTGGACGGATCGGGCGGGAAGTAATTCTGGGTGAAGTCGATCGTCTGCTGACGCTCTTCGGTGATGGACATGCCGGCCATCAGCATGTCGTAGTTGCCGGCAAGCATGTTGGGGATCATCGAATCCCAGTCATTCAGGATCCATTCGCAGGTCAGACCAGCTTTTTCGCAGATGGCATTGCCCAGGTCGATTTCAAAGCCAGCCGGCTCGCCGGCGTCGTTGAGGAAGTTCCACGGCGCATAGGCGCCCTCGGTGGCGATGCGCACGTTTTCCTGAGCAAAGGCAGGGGCGCCAAGGGCCAGGACGGCGGCAGCTGCCAGCAACACGTTCTTCATGGTCTTTTCTCCGGTTTGTTTGTCGTTCTTGTTATGTCGCCCGGTTATTTCCGGGTTCGTTCCCATCCGATCAGCCGTGATTGGCTGCGTTAAGGAATTGCTTGAGGCGGCCAGATCGAGTGGCGCCAAACACTTCGTCCGGCGTGCCCTCTTCCTCGATCAGCCCCTGGTGAAGGAATATCACTCGGTCAGACACCGAGCGGGCAAAGTCCATGTCGTGCGTCACGAGGATCATCGTCCGGCCTTCATCGGCGAGCAGCTTGATCACGCGCAGCACTTCCTGCTCCAGTTCGGGATCAAGCGCCGACGTCGGTTCGTCAAACAGCATGACGCGCGGATTGATGCAGAGGGCGCGCGCGATGGCAGCGCGCTGCTGCTGGCCGCCGGAAAGCTGAGAGGGGTAGGCGTCGGCTTTTGATCCGATCCCGACCTTGTCCAGCATGGCGCGCGCTTCGGCTTCCACTTCAGCGCGGTTGCGCTTCTGCACGATCAGCGGCGCTTCCATGACATTCTCGAGCACTGTCATGTGCGCCCAGAGATTGAAGGACTGGAACACCATGCCGAGCTCAGAACGGATGCGGCGGATCTGGCCCTCGTCGCCAATCTGGCGGTGATGAGCATCGCCTTTGAGTACGATCGCTTCGCCATCGATCAACACGTCGCCCTGATTGGGGACTTCCAGCATGTTGATGCAGCGCAGCAGAGTCGATTTGCCAGACCCGGACGAGCCTATGAGGGAAATGACTTCGCCTTCGCGGGCAATGAAGGAAATGCCCTTGAGCACTTCCAGATCTCCGAAGGACTTGTGCAGGTTGCGTAGTTCGACAACCGGAGTTGACCCCGAAGTGACGGGTTCGACTTCTTTCATGCTCACCGTGGCGCGTTGGGGCCGCGCTTTCCTGACCGGCGATTGTCCTTGTTGACCATCCGACAATCTTGACCGTTTGGTAGAAAACCAGAAGACGGTGAGATAGCAAGCGAAAAGGCAGCTAAGGTGCCGCCTCACACAAGGGAACGCCCATGTTTTTTGTCGCGTCGAAGCTGTTCTGGCTTTTTGCCCAACCCTTGAGTGTCATCCTGGCGTTGGTGTTGCTTGGCCTTGCACTGATCTGGTGGGGCCGTCGGAAGGCTGCCCTCGTCTTTTTGGGGCTTGCTGCGCTGGTCCATGTGGCAGTGGGTTATACGAGCCTGGGTTATGTCCTCATCCAGCCTCTGGAGGACCGGTTTGCCGTACCCGTCAGCCCACCCGAAGAGGTGAACGCCATCGTGCTGCTCGGAGGCGCCACACTGGCGCGACCCAGCACTGCAAGAGAGATTACCGAATTAAATCAGAGTGGCGACAGGCTTGTCACGACTCTCTGGCTCGCGCAGCGCTACCCGGAGGCCAAGCTGGTGCTGAGCGGCGGTGGTGGTTTTCTGATGGGGGAGACGGAGAGTGAAGCTGAAACCATGCGTCGCTTCTTCGAACGTTTCGGCATCGCGAAGGAGCGGCTGATTGTCGAAGGAGAATCCCGCAACACTGACGAGAACGCCCTTCTGACCCGAGACCTTGTCGATGGCGGTGGCGCGACAATTCTTGTTACGTCAGCGTTTCACATGCCTCGCTCGGTAGGCATCTTCCGCAAGCAGGGTGTCGACGTGGTGCCTTGGCCAACGGACTACCGGAGTACAGGGGACCAGGGTCTTACACTAGAACTGGCCAATCCCAATCAGAACCTTGAAACGGCCACCGTGGCGATGCGTGAGTGGATCGGCTTAGTGGCCTATAACCTTACAGGGCGTACCAGTGACCTGCTGCCTTCACCATAAATGAAAACGGCGCCCAAGGGCGCCGCATTTCATGGTCGCCTCTACGTCGTTCAGGTGCGACGGATGAAGCCGATGACCAAAGAGATAACCAGGAAGGCCAGGAACAGGAAGAACAGGATCTGCGCGATCCCGGCCGATGCTCCTGCTACGCCGCCAAAGCCAAGCACGCCGGCAATCAGGGCGATTACAAGAAAAACCAAAGCATAGTACAGCATGGGAAACTCCATGAATTGTGTTGCCAGCTAAACGCCTGAATCTGCGGGCAGTTCCGCAGTAAATAAAATAGGCCGGCAAGCCGGCCTATTTGACTGAACACTCTAAACTGAGGGTCAGGCGGCTGCGCGGGAACCTTCGTCGAAGAACAGCGCCTGACTGATCAGTGCCTTCACCATGTCTGGGTTGAATGGCTTGGTCACAAGGAATGTCGGCTCGGGACGTTCGCCGGTGAGCAGGCGTTCGGGGAAGGCGGTAATGAAAATCACCGGCACGGCATGGGTGTTCAGAATGTCGTTTACCGCGTCGATACCCGAGCTGCCATCAGCCAGCTGAATGTCGGCGAGGATCATCCGCGGCTGGGTCTGATTGAACAGCGCCACGGCCTCCTTATGAGTGCGGGCAATGCTGACCACCTTATGGCCCAGGCTCTCAACCATCTGTTCGATGTCCATGGCGATGAGCGGCTCATCTTCGATGATCATGATCTCAGTGGCGACCTGACGGGAAATTTCCGTAGAGGCTTCTTCGAGGAGCTTCTGGAAGTCTTCCTCAGTAACGGAAAGAATCTCCGCCGCCTGGGCATGGGTGAATCCCTCGACGGCTACGAGCAGGAAAGCCTGGCGGGGACGGGGAGCGAGATTGGCAAGATTAGCCGCTGCACGCTTCTCCCAGACGAAATTCGAGGCGGGTGCAGGGACGCGAACCGCGGAGGTCGAGAACAGGGCC
>JAAZLP010000270.1 GCA_012799265.1 Phyllobacteriaceae bacterium
CCGGGAAACGCCGTCAATGGGCACCCCCGATCGCCAAACGCCGCGCCAAATCTGCTCAAACACGGAAATCAGACGGCCACAATCGCAGCCGCAGGCTCAGCGAGCCAGTTTTTGCGGGTCCTCAGCTGTTCTGGCGGTCGCAGACAAATCCTGCGCCTACGAGGTTAATGCGCAGTATTGGAGGACATAAGTGTTTCCCTAAAGATCACCATTTTTGCAAACAAGGCCAAAATACTTGGCCAATAAAAACTGGAGCGCAAGGAAAAATCCTTACGCCCCAAATTGATGGCTATTCTTTATATCGACGGCAGGACGATCTTCTAGAACTCATTCCAGTCTGCCGAAATGGCGGCATTGCCCTCGTTGAGATAGGTCCGTTCGGCCTGGCGCAGACGCGGCGCAAGGTCGGCGATGGTCTTGGCCCTTACGGGCGCCTTTTTCGTTTCGACTGGGGCGGGAGCGCCGGTATTGAATTCCGCTACGATCCGGTCGAGTTCGCTGGCCTGTGCCTCGGTCTGCTCAACGGCCGCATTGGTCTCTTCGACAAGCGCGGCATTGTGCTGGGTCATCTCGTCCATCTGACGAACGGCCACAGTCACTTCCTCGATGGCCGATGCCTGCTCGCGGCTATCTCGGGCAATGCCTTCGATGAGGGCCGAATTGGCCTTGGCCGCTTCAAGCATGGCGGCAAGCTTGGCGGCAGCTTCGGCGACCAGCTTGCTGCCGCCCGAAACTTCATGCGCGCTCTGCTCGATGAGCGCCTTGACGTCGGCGGAAGCGCTGGCGGCGCTCTGGGCGAGGCGTCGTACTTCGACGGCCACCACGGCAAAGCCCTTGCCGGCATCGCCAGCCCGCGCGGCTTCCACCGAAGCGTTGAGGGCGAGCAGGTTGGTCTGGAAGGCGATGTCGTCAATCAGGCCAATAATGTTGGAAATCTTGGCCGACGAAGCCGAAATCCGCTCCATTGCCGCATTGGCATTGCTCATCACCTCACCGCCTTCTTCAGCGGTACGGCTGACCAGCTGCGCCTTGCCATTGGCATCGCGCGCCCGGTCGGCATTCTGCAACACGGTTGCCGCGAGCTGTTCCATGGCCGCCGAGGTTTCCTCGATGGTCGCCGCCTGCTTGGTGGTGCGTTCGGAAAGGTCGTTGGCACCGGACAGAAGTTCGGTCGTCGCGGTCTTGAGCGCGCGGGAGGTTACCTGCAGGCCGCTGACGACCTGGGTCATGTTTTCCGCGACCGTATTGGTATGGTCCTTGAGGCGGGCAAAAGCCCCCTGATAGTCGCCTTCCATGCGACGCGTCAGATCCATCTGCGCCAGGGCTTCAAGCACGCTGCCGGTCTCCACTACACCCTTGTCGACCGTCGCGACGAGACTATTGACCGAATTGGCCAGCGCATTGAGCTCGGCATCGGGGAAGCTCTCGTCGACGCGCTTGCTGAAATCACCGGCAATGGCGGCATCCACCACATTGCCGAATGCAGCCTGCAGCTCGGTCATCATCTCCTGACGCGCCTGCTGGTCGGCGATGATGCGGGCCGCTTCAGCCTCGGTCATCTGGCTGATGCGCAGGCCGTTCTGGCGGAAGACTTCCACGGCGCGCGCCATCGAGCCGATCTCGTCCTTGCCGGACTGATAAGGCACTTCGATATCGTAACGCCCCTGGGTCAATTCGCCCATGATCCTCGTGATGTTGCGCAGCGGCTTTACGATGAAGTCAGCGCCGAACCAGACGAGGGCCAGCATGAGAGCGAGGAGCGCGGAGCCGGCGATCGCAGCAATATTGCGCGTGGCATCGACGGCGCCGAAGATCGCCGAGCTTGGCACCGTCATGATGACCGTCCAATAGTCCTCGGTGCCTTCAAAATTCAGGCGGGCCGTGGCGACATACTGGCTGGTGCCGGTCTCGTCGACATAGGTGGTCCCTTTTTCCATCAGGTCGTCGGACAGCAGGGCACCGGCAACTTCCGGGGCCAGCTTCTGGCCGATCTGTTCGCGCTCGGGCGTAACGATCCAGGTACCGGCATCGCTGACCAGCATCACATTGCCGACGCCGAAGGGGCGGAGCTGGGAGATGAAATCGTAGATGGTGTCCAGCTTGAGGTCCGACCGGAGGACGCCCGCAGGACCACCATTGCGGTGCACCACCGCGCTGACACTGGTTAGCAGCGTCTCGGTTCCGTTGACAGGATAGGCATAGGGCGGCGTGACCACCGTGCGGTCCTGACCGAGCGGCAGATCGTACCAGCCCTCGACGGCCCGCTCGGGGGTCATGATCAGCTTGTCGACGGCAATGCCATCTTCCGTGCGGGTGAAATAGGGAACAAAACGTCCCTTCTCGTCCGAATAGACATGATTGATATAGCCCGCATCAATGCCGTCCAACGCATTGGTGTTGAAGGCCAGCGATATGCCGGAAATGTCCTGCTGGGCTTCCATGCCCTTCATGACCAGGCGTCCCAGGAGGTCACGGTCAACAATGCCGGTGGCGACCACACCCTCAATGGCTGCCGCCAGGCTGCGGGTAGAGCCGATCACCCGGGCCATCTGGCCGGCAACCGTCTGGCTATATTCACCGAGGGTCGTGCGCGCCCGGGCTTCTGCCTCGTCACCCGCCGTCTTGTACATCATGGCGATGCCGCCAATGGTGATGGTGCCCATCGCGAGGACGGCCATGATGCCCGTCGCCACGACAAGTTTGGTCCGGATGGAGAGATCGCTGAACTTCATATGCCTATTCCTATAGGAGGAACCCTCCTGGTTCCCCCGAGGCGCAATCAAGCGAACAGCGTCCTGCCCGAAGGGGACACGTGCCAACCCATTGCCATGCTGGAAAGACGCCTTTCCGGGGGACCGGCCAATGCCGGCATGCTTGTCGAAACTGCGTCCGGGGCCGAAGTAAGCATGGCCTAGTTAAGGGGAGGTAAAACGTCGCAGCGCAGGCAAAAAAGAAGGGGCGCCAGACGCCCCTTCTACGAATATGTGCGGAGAAGATGACCGATCAGAATTCCGACCATTCAGCCGCCAGCGCCGCATTGCCCTGGCTGAGATAGGTCCGCGCGGCATTTCTGGTGCGTTCCGATTGCTGCGGCTCGGGCCCACTGCGGTGCCCCGTCTGGGTCGTGGTGGTCATTTCGTCGTCTTCCGCATCGATGGTGAAGACGTAGACAACCCTGTCGAGCTCG
>JAAZLP010000014.1 GCA_012799265.1 Phyllobacteriaceae bacterium
GTCGCCTTGTCGGTTTCGATTTCGGCCAGCACGTCGCCGGATTTGACAGTGTCGCCAACCTTCACCAGCCACTTGGCCAGCTTGCCTTCTTCCATGGTTGGAGACAGGGCGGGCATGAGGATTTGAGGCATATCAGCTCTCCAAATTTACGACGCCGGGCATCTGGGCCACACGGCGAAACTCGTTATGGGTCACAGAGGTCGGCCAAGGGGCCGACACCCTCATGCCTCGATGGTGATGTCGGTCCACAGCTCGGACGGATCGGGCTCAGGATCGTTGGTCGCGAAATCAGCGGCCTCGGTCACGATGGCGCGGATTTCGGTTTCGATCTTCTTGAGGTCTTCCTCGGTCACGACGCCATTCTCAATAAGACGCGCACGCACCTGCTCGATCGGGTCGCGTTCCTGACGATACTTGGTCACTTCGTCCTTGGAGCGATATTTCGCCGGGTCGGACATGGAGTGGCCGCGGTAGCGGTAGGTCAGCATTTCGAGAATGTACGGGCCCTTGCCGGAGCGGGCATGCTCGATGGCGCGCTGGGCAGCATCATAGACCATACGCACGTCCATGCCGTCGACCTGTTCGCCCGGAATGTCGAACGAAGCGCCACGCATGGAGAAGTCGGTCGTCGCGGCAGCGCGCTCGATCGATGTGCCCATGGCGTATTTGTTGTTTTCGATGATGTACACGACCGGCAGCTTCCACAGCTTGGCCATGTTGAAGCTTTCGTAGACCTGGCCCTGGTTGGCCGCGCCGTCACCGAAATAGGCAATCGCGACCGAACCGTCGCCCTTGTACTTGCTGGCAAAGGCGAGGCCCGTGCCGAGCGAGGCCTGCGCGCCCACGATGCCATTGCCGCCATAGAAGCGGTGTTCGTTGGAGAACATGTGCATCGAGCCGCCCTTGCCCTTCGACAAGCCACCCTGACGACCGGTGAGCTCGGCCATGACGCCCTTGGGATCGAGGCCCATGACCAGCATGTGGCCGTGGTCGCGATAACCAGTGATCTGGGAGTCCTTGCCCTTCTCGGAGGCCATGGTGATGCCGGTAACAACGGCCTCCTGCCCGATATAGAGGTGGCAGAAGCCACCAATCAGGCCCATGCCATACATCTGGCCGGCCTTTTCTTCGAACCGCCGGATCAGGAGCATCTCGCGATAGGCTTCGAGATCCTGTTCACTCGTGAACTGAGGGATGTTGGCTTGAGTCTTGGCCTTGCTGGCCGTCGCACTGCGCGCCATTATGCACTCCGCTTGGGGTCCGGGAATTTTGCCGATGGCCGATCAGGCCATGGCAGGCATCATACCGCAAGCGCGCGCACAATAACATTGCGTCCTGGCATGTGACTGATGCGCTTAAAGCGTTGAATCCGCTTCGATAATCGAGATTAACTCATCATCGATTAATTCTACAAATTTACCGGAAACTGGTTTACCGTTCTCCGGATTGATCATGATGAGCACATCGTCGGCATGCGCCATGTTGAGCAGCGCGCGGGCACGCTCGGTGATGATATCAGGATCAAGATGACGCGGATTCATCAGCGAAACGCGGTGCTTGTAGGAATCCACCTCGGCCTGAAGCGCGGCGCTGCGGTCGGCCAAAACCTCGATTTCCTTGAGGATTTCCTCGCGGCTCTCAATGCCGAACTGGCCCGAGATCGCCGAATAGCCAAGGTAGCCCTGGAAGGCCAGCAGCGTCACTGTCAGGGCAAGTGGGCGCCAGAATGGCGGGCGTTTGAGTCGGGTGGACATGGGCAGACCAGTTGGAGACGTCCAACCATGCCTTACGAGGGATTAATACCCGGTTGAAGATTGGACAAACGCGGCGCTAAAGCGCCACGTAGTCGATCTCCTGGAAGCGGTCGACTTCCGGCACCCAGCGATCACGCACAAAGGCCACGTGGTCGGGATGCGAATTGTAGCCGTCATAGGCTGCCTGATCGGCAAATTCCATCGAGAAGCCGAAGGCGTAATCCGCCTTCGGGCTCACCTGCCGCAGACGCTCGAATTTCCCGACGTCGGGAATGGCTTGAAGGACCAGCGCCGCCTCCAGAAAGGCCCGCTCTTCAGCGGACCCTGCTTCATGCTTGAGCGTGAAGACGACTGTGTGCCGGATCATGGATTGCCTTCCACCGCTTCATTGGCCGTGATTGCGGCCATGTTGACGATGCCGCGGCTAGTAACCGATGGGGCCAGGATGTGTGCCGGCGCATTGGTGCCCATCAGGATCGGCCCAACGCTGAGGGCGTTGTTCATCTCCTTGAGCAAGGTCGTCGACAGGTTCGCCGCATCGAGATCCGGGAAGATCAGCAGATTGGCTTCGCCGCGCAGCACGCTGTCGGGAATATAGCGCTCCCGTAGTGTCTGGTTGAGAGCCAGGTCACCCTGCATTTCGCCCTCGACGATGAAGTCCGGGGCGATGGCCTGAAGCTTCGTATAGGCCTCGCGCATCTTGTAGGCGCTGTCGCCGTCGCGTGAGCCGAAGTTCGAATAGCTGAGAAGCGCCGCACGCGCTTCGATATTGAAGCGCTTGAGGTGGTTACGGGCCTGAAGCGCGATGGCGACGATTTCGTCGGCGCTCGGGTTCTGATTGACATAGGTGTCAGTCAGGAAGAACGCACCGCGCGGCATGATCAGCATCGACAGCGCCGATACGTCACTGACGCCATCCTGCAGGCCGATGATCGAGCGAATGTCGCGCACGTGCTTGATGTAGCGCCCCTGAAGGCCGCAGATCATGCCGTCCGCTTCGCCACGCTTTACCGCCAGAGCGGCGATGACCGTGGTATTGGTGCGCACGATCGTGCGGGCGGTATCGGGCGTCACGCCCTGGCGCCCCACCAGTGAGTGGAACAGGGAGACATAGTCGCGATAGCGCGGATCGTCCTCGGGGTTGATGACTTCGAAGTCGACGCCCTGCTTGAGCGTGAGACCGGCGCGCGCAATGCGTGCCTCGAGAACCGAAGGACGACCAATGAGGATCGGCCGGGCGATGCGCTCTTCGAGCAGCACCTGGGTGGCGCGCAGCACCCGCTCGTCTTCGCCATCGGCAAAAACCACGCGCTTGCCCTGCCCCCGTGCCCGATCGATGATCGGCTTCATCACGAGGCCCGAACGGAACACAAAGCGGTTCAGGCTGGCGTTATAGGCGTCCCAATCCTCAATCGGCTTCTTGGCAACGCCCGATTCCATGGCGGCACGCGCGACTGCAGGCGCAATGCGCAGGATAAGGCGCTGATCGAAGGGATTGGGGATGATGTGGTCCTGGCCAAAAATCGCAGGCGCGCCGGTGGGCGACACTTCGAGGCCCGGCTCATGTGCCAGCTTGGCAATGGCGCGAACCGCTGCGAGCTTCATTTCCTCATTGATCGTCGTGGCATGCACGTCGAGCGCGCCGCGGAAGATGAACGGGAAGCAGAGGACGTTGTTGACCTGGTTCGAATAGTCCGAGCGGCCAGTGCAGACCATGGCGTCGGGCCGCGCTTCGCGCGCCAGTTCCGGCATGATTTCCGGCGTCGGATTAGCCAGGGCAAGAATCAGCGGCTTGGGGCCCATCTTCTTGATCATGTCGGTCGAAAGGACGCCCGGCGCCGAAAGGCCCAGGAACACGTCTGCGCCCTCGATGACCTCAGCCAGCGTCGTCGCGTCGCTGGTGCGGCGGAAACGGGCGCGCCACTTGTCGTTGACGTCGTTGCGCTTGTGGGTGAGCAGGCCGTCCTTGTCGCCAACCCAGATGTTTTCAAGCTTGGCGCCTAGGGCAACCAGCACGTTGAGGCAGGCAATGGCAGCGGCCCCTGCCCCGGATGTGCAGATTTTGACGTCTTCGATCTTCTTGCCGGAGAGCTCAAGCCCGTTGAGAACTGCAGCGCCGACGATGATGGCGGTACCATGCTGGTCGTCATGGAAGACGGGGATCGGCATGCGCTCGCGCAACTGTTCTTCGATCTCGAAGCAGTCGGGCGCACGGATATCTTCAAGATTGATGCCGCCAAAAGTCGGCCAGAGCGGCGCAACGGCATCGGAGAATTTCTGGGGGTCGAGTTCATCGATCTCAAGATCGAAAACATCGATGCCGGCGAACTTCTTGAAGAGCACGGCCTTGCCCTCCATCACTGGCTTGGAAGCCAGCGCGCCGATATTGCCGAGCCCCAGCACGGCCGTGCCGTTGGAGATGACGGCCACAAGATTCTGTCGCGACGTATAGCGCGCCACGGTCTCGGGATTGGCGGCGATTTCTTCGCACGGAGCAGCAACACCGGGAGAGTATGCCAGCGCCAGGTCGCGCTGGTTCCCAAGCGGCTTCAGCGACTGGATTTCCAGTTTGCCGGGCTTGGGAAACTCATGGAAATGAAGCGCTGCCTCACGGAGGGCCTTGCGTTGTTCATTGATGTCCGTCGACACAAAAAAAATCCTCTGGCCGTTATTGTCGGCGTTGGTGCCATCAATCAGCGAGATTGAAAAGGGCTCTTAGACCCAGTGGGGCTGAGTCCGGGCCGAAATGAGGCATCACGCCGCTGATGCGGTTGGTATTGCCAGCTGCGGCGCTGGCTGCGTCGCCATATGCAGGGCCATGGCGAGTTCCTTGAACGCAGCGACACGCAAAGCCGGCGCAAAAATGTAGCCCTGAGCCTGTACCACGCCGCGCGACCGAAGATAGAGCGCCTGCGCTTCGGTCTCCACGCCCTCGGCCACGATTTCGCAATCGAGATCTTTGGCCATGGCGATGAGACCATCCAAAACAGGCACCTGTGTCGTGCCGGGCTTGATCATGTCCACGAAAATACGATCGATCTTGATGACGTCGACGCCGAGCGTTGCCAGGTAAGCAAGGTTGGAGTGCCCCGTGCCGGCATCGTCCATGGCCAGTTTGGCGCCCAGGGCATGCAAGCCCGAAATGACGCCCGTGGTTGCCAAGGAATTGGCGAGCGGACGACGTTCCGTGATTTCGAAAACGAGCTGACGGTAACTGATCGACGAGCCACCGAATATGGCCTGTACGTCCTCGACAATGCCGCCATCGCGGAAATGACCCTCGAAGAGATTGATGGAAATCTTGAGGTCCGGCATCGTCTTGCACAATTCGCCAAGATCGTTCCGCACCTGCTCCATCAGCGACACCGTCATCGGAATGGCGAGGCCAGTCACCTCGGCATAGTCGATGAATGCCCCTGGCGGGATCACCTGCCCGTTCCGCTTTTCCCAGCGGCAGAGGACCTCACAGCCCATCAGCTCGCCAGTCCGCAGATTGATCACCGGCTGGTAATAGGGCTTGATTTCGTTGCGGGCGATGGCGCGCTCAAGGTCAAAGGCCGGCACCCGCGAGCGACGGACATAACCAAGGCTGAAGAGCAGGAAAGCTGCGCTGACGACGCACGCAATGATCGTGAAAATGACATCGAGATCGGCATAACCGGCACGCACCATGACAAAGGGTACGGCAGTTTCGACCTTGATCGGGAACTGACCGGCGAATTTCTCGGCGTTGATGTAATCGCTGTTCGAGCTGCGACCGTCAAAGCCCGCGGGGTCGCCGATGGTCAGGATGGGCATCCCACTGGTCAGCGTCACGCGCATCATGCCGGCATTGCGCATGGACTGCGTCAATGACGTTTCCGATTGACCGAGAAGCGGCACGAAGACCGAGACGCGGCGCATTTCGCCAAAGGTCTGAGTGATCTTGAGCGCCGGCATGCCCATGTCGGCGAACTTCACCACCGTAATGGTTTCCGTCAGCCCCGGAACAGGTAGCGGCTGGGAAAGTGGCGAATAGTCGACGATGCGGCCATAGGCATCGCAATACTGAACCCCATCAAGGTTTTCGACGAGGAATTGTTTCAGATTGAGACCGCGGTCGATCGCCGCCTGAGCATTGGTGACGAAGGTAGGAGCGCAGAGCGACGGACTGTCCGCTATGACGGACCGCAGTGCAGACACGCCATCCATGATGCTCGCATCGATGTGTGAGCTGACCGTCTCAACGTATTGATGCGCAACGGCTCTTTCGCGATACGCGACATAAGCGTCGAGCAGATGGTCCACGGCAATAATCGGCACGAATGCGAGGATCGCGCCGATCAGCATCAGGACATGGGAATAGCTCGATTTCACACTGCGAATCCGCAAAAGGGCCTTGGCCCTTTATCGATACGCAGCGGAGGTTTAACGCTTCCTTAAAATCGGTTAACCCTGCAGTAACCATGCGGAAGCGCTCCGCGCTATTCCCTGCCTTTTCAGCTCTGAACGTTGAGACGCAGGCTCAGCTCGCGCAGCTGCTTGTTGTCAGCTGGGCTCGGCGCACCCATCAACAGGTCTTCGGCCTGCTGGTTCATCGGGAAGGCCGTGATCTCACGCAGGTTCTGTACGCCGCAGAGCAGCATGACAATGCGGTCGATACCGAAGGCAGCGCCACCATGCGGCGGAGCGCCATACTGGAACGCGCGGTAGAGCCCGCCGAACTGGGCTTCCACCTCTTCACGCGACTTACCGGTCAATTCGAAAGCCTTGACCATGGTCTCCGGCTCCTGGTTACGAATCGACCCGGAGGCGATTTCGTAGCCATTGCAGACGGCGTCATACTGATAGGCCTTGAGCGACAGCGGATCGGCTGAGTCCAGCGCTTCCAGACCACCCTGCGGCATCGAGAACGGGTTGTGCGCGAAGTCGATGCGCTTTTCTTCCTCGCTCCATTCGTAGAACGGGAAGTCGACGATCCAGCACAGAGCGTACTGCTCGGTATCCACCACGCCGAGATCGGTGCCGACCTTGGTGCGGGCTTCGCCAGCAAACTTGTAGAACTTCTCGGGGCGCCCAGCGACGAAGAAGACAGCGTCGCCATCTTCGAGGCCGAGCTGAGCCTTGAGGGCCGCGGTGCGCTCTTCGCCGATATTCTTGGCAATCGGGCCGGAGCCGGCGCCATCCTTGAAGAAGATATAGCCAAGGCCAGGCTGGCCCTCGCCCTGCGCCCAGGCGTTCATGCGATCGCAGAAGGCACGGCCGATCGGCTCGGCGCCTGCCTTGTTCTTGGTCGGAATCGCCCAGACCTCAACCTTCGGATCCGCTTCGATCTGGTTTGCGAAGACCTTGAAGCCGGAACCGGCGAAGTGCTCGGTCACGCCCTGAATTTCGATCGGGTTACGGAGGTCCGGCTTGTCGGAGCCATACTTGCGGATGGCGGTGTCGTAGGGAATACGCGGCCAGTTCTTGGTGACGCGCTTGCCTTCGGCAAACTGCTCGAACACCGAGGTCATGACCGGCTCGACGGTTTCCCAGATGTCTTCCTGGGTGACGAAGCTCATTTCGAGGTCGAGCTGATAGAACTCGCCCGGCAGGCGAGCGGCACGCGGGTCCTCGTCGCGAAAGCACGGGGCAACCTGGAAATAGCGGTCAAAGCCAGCAACCATCAGGAGCTGCTTGTACTGCTGCGGTGCCTGCGGCAGGGCGAAGAACTTGCCGGGGTGGATACGGCTCGGGACGAGGAAGTCACGAGCGCCCTCCGGTGAAGAGGCGGTGAGAATCGGGGTCGAAAACTCGGTGAACCCTGCCTCACCCATGCCGGCGCGCATGGCAGAAATGATCTTGGTGCGCTTGACGATATTGTTGTGCAGCTTCTCGCGACGCAGATCGAGGAAGCGATAGCGCAGGCGTACGTCTTCCGGATATTCCTGCTCGCCGAAAACCGGCAGCGGGAGTTCCTTGGCCTGCGACAGCACTTCGATGTCGCGGATGAAGATTTCCACTTCACCGGTCGAGATGTTCGGGTTGACCGCAGCGGCGTCGCGACGCTTCACTTCACCATCGATACGCAACACCCATTCGGAACGCACTTTTTCCGCCAGCGGGAAGGCCGCAGAATCCGGATCGATCACGCACTGGGTGACGCCATAATGGTCACGCAGGTCGATAAACAGCAGGCCGCCATGGTCACGAACGCGGTGTACCCAGCCGCTGAGACGGACATTATTGCCGGCATCGCCAGCCGTAAGGGCGCCACAGGTGTGGGTGCGATAGCGATGTATGGTCATGTCTGTGCTCGAAATTGCTAGGAATTGGGAGGATTTTGGGCGGGAAGAGCGCATGGCATCAGCCGCTTGTCAAGTTGCGGCGCATAGCGGCTTTTTAGCCTTTACCGCAAGGGAAATCGACTGTGGAGCAATCTCGTCACACCTGCTAGGAACAATCTTGACTATTTTTGGACGGCTGACGGTATGGACCTCATTGTATCCACAGATGTGCTCGCTGCGTTTTGTGAACGCGCTGCAAAATTCGAATTTGTGACGGTGGATACCGAATTTCTGCGAGAGACCACCTATTGGCCGCGGCTGTGCTTGATTCAGGTTGCGACGAATGACGAGGCAGTACTGATTGATCCATTGGCGCCTGACATCAAGCTCGCGCCGTTCTTCGCCCTGCTCGCCAACCCCAATGTGACCAAGGTTTTCCACGCCGCAAGGCAGGACATCGAAATCTTCGTCAAGCTGACCGGTGCCGTGCCGCACAACATCTTTGATACACAGGTGGCCGCCAGTGTCTGCGGCTTTGGCGACAGCGCATCCTATGACAGCCTCGTGCGCGGCATTTGCCATGTTGAGCTCGACAAGTCGTCGCGCTTCACCGACTGGTCGGCCCGTCCGCTGACGGACAAACAGCTGAACTACGCGCTGGCTGACGTCACCTATCTCCGCGACATCTATCGCGAGCTGCGCAAGCAGGTCGAGGCGACCCGCCGCTGGGACTGGGTCGAAGACGAACTCGGTGTGCTGCGCAGCATCGACACCTATGTGGTCAAGCCGGAGCAGGCCTGGGAACGGTTGAAGATGAAATTCAACCGTCCGCGCGATCTGGCAGCGCTCAAAGTGCTCGCCCAGTGGCGCGAACGACGCGCTCAGGAGACTGACCAGCCGCGCAGCCGCATCCTCAAGGACGACGTCCTCGGGGAATTGGCGACGCAACGTCCCTTGACCCCCGACGCCTTTGAAAAGCTCCGCGCTGTACCGCGCGCCTTTGGCCGCAGCAGCGCTGCCGGGGAAATCATCGCCTTGCTCAAGGAAGTTGAAGCACTGCCCAAGTCGGCGCTGCCGGCCATGCCCGAGCGCTATCGTGGCCCGTCGCCGAAGGGTGCCGTAGGCGACCTCGTTCGCGTGCTCCTCAAGGCGGTTGCCGAGCAGCATGGCGTCGCCGCGCGCATCATCGCGACTTCGGATGAAATCGACGCCTTGGTGCTGGATGACGATGCCGACGTCCCTGCCCTCAAAGGCTGGCGGCGCAAGCTGTTTGGCGAGAAGGCGCTGGCCATCAAGCACGGCCGAATTGGTCTTGTTGCCACTCGCAAGGGCATCATCGAATTCGCCGTCAATCAGGCCGAAGCGGCGGAATAGTTGAGGTCTGGCGCCTGGGCATGCTAAATACTGGGTACGTCCGAACTCAAGCGCGATGAACTGCTGACCAAGCTTCGTGCCCTTCGGCCGACGCTTGAGCGCGATGGCGTCAAGCACATGACGCTATTCGGCTCGCGCGCTCGAATGGATCATCGTGCGGACAGCGATGTCGATTTGATGATCGAAGTGGATGATACCAAATCCTTCTCTATGCTCGATCTGGTCGGCATTGGTCATGTCGTTGAAGATGGACTGGGCCTACAGGCAAACATCTTCATGAAGCGCAGTGTGGATAAGCCTTTCCTTGATGAGACAAAACCCGACCTGGTGTCGGTGTTCTGATGACGAGACGGACTATCTTTCGGCTGAGAGATATCAAGGAGGCGATCGGGCGGATCCGTAACCTTCTCAGCGGAAAGAGATTCGATGACATGTACTCTGATCCTGACATTCGGGCCGCCTACTAGCGGTACCTAGAGATCGCGAGCGAAGCCTCCCGCCATCTGCCGGATAGCCTCAAGCAGGCCCATGGTGCAGATTTCCCTTGGCGCAACGTGGCGGACTTGGGCAACGTTCTGCGCCATACGTATCATCGATCTGATGCAAAGGCGCTTTGGGATGTTTACACCAACGACCTTGATGCGCTCGAACTCGCAATCGACGCGATGATACTCGACCTCAGCAGTCACGAAGGCTCTCAGACTTAGCCGATCTCGACGCGCGACTCACTGTGGCCCGCCACTTCCGAGAACTGCCGGAGGCGGTTGCGCAGGTGGTCGCCGGCGAGGAAGGCAAGATCGGACGGCAGGTGCAGCACCAACGCCGCGCCATCCAGCGAGAAACGGATGCGCGATAGAATCCCGGGCATGGCTGCTGTCATGGGGTAGGCGACGCGGAAGAGAGCGCCAATCAGACGCGCACGGGCCGTTAGAGACGGGTTGCCCAGGGAGACAAGGCCGTTCGCCTCCTTCGACTTGAGCCCGTCATAACGCACTGCCATGGTCTGGGCTAGGAAGGACCGGCTGGGATGGTCCACCCCGGTCAGCGAGCCATAGGCAACAGCGTCGACGCTCTGGGCACCGCGATAATCAGGATGGGAACGCCAGCCGATATCGGCGAGCAGCGCTGCCACAATGCGCAGACGCCGCTCCTCAGGCGTCTCGTCCCGGCCCACGGCTTCCAGATATTGCGTGGTGAAGTCGATGAGGTCATTGGCGTGCGCTGGCGAGCGCGAACGGAGGACGGATAGTTCCTCGGCGCCCTGGATCAACGGATCGATCGCCCTTTCCCGATCGTCCAGTATCCCAAAGAGGTAGCCTTCGCGTACGCCAAGCGCAGAAAATACCACGCTGGAGAAGCGTCCGGTTTTCAGGATTTCTGCGAGGACCGCGGCGCCGAACGGCACCAATTCGCGGCGGGAGTTGCTCACGAGGTTTGCACCCGGATAGGACTTCAGCAGGTCCTCGGCGACGATTTCCTCGCAGAAGGCGATCATGTCGCGGGCTTTCACCACGTAGTCTTGCACCATCTGCAGGGGGTATTTCGTCTGGGTCTGGTGAAGCTTGGCTAGCGAGCGCCAGGTGCCGCCGATGGCAGCGAATTGGCCGCCGGGCTCTGTCTGGGCCAGGATCGACCGGCTCAGCGCCTTGCGAACGATCTCAGAGGCTTTTTGTGGCGATCCGTCCGAATCGTCCTGCAGGCGGATGACACCGAGCTCAAAGCTCTCGCCCGCGGTATCGGTGCCTCCGACAATGGCCGAAAATTCGAGACTGCCGCCACCGAGGTCGCCGACGATGCCGGCAAAACCGGGAATGCCAGCGACGACGCCGAGAGCCGCGTAGTGGGCCTCTTCTTCGCCACTGAGCACACGGACCGGGGTTTCCATGATCTTTTCGACGTCAGCGACGAACTCGTCCCTGTTGCTTGCTGCGCGGACGGCTGAGGTTGCCAGCAGGTAGATTTTCCCCACCCGCATCATTTTCGCGACCAGGGCAAAGCGTTTGATGGCGTCGATGGCCTGGGCCATGCTGGGCGCGGAAAGCTTACCCGTCTTGGCAATGCCGCGGCCAAGGGCGCAGGAAGCCTTTTCGTTATACAGCGGCGTCAGCGCCCGAGCATGGCGCTCATAGACAACCAGTCGCACCGAGTTCGACCCGATATCGAGAACCGCCACAGGCCGGGCGCCCTTGATGCGCCCCTGTGCAGTGGGATCGGCGTCGACGCCCCAGAACTGTGTCAATCTAAGCCTCGTCGCTCTCCATGCCGCCGGCGCTACCGCGTCCAGACAACGAAGGGTTGGTCATGAAGTAGTCATGGGCATTAAACGGCTCTTCGCCATCCGACAAGCGCACACGATGCGAACTGCCGTCCGGCAAAACGTCCCAGCTCTGCTGATTGTCCTTGAGGTAGGCCACCATAATCTGGTCGAGGATCTGTTTATGGACCGTCTTGTTGAGGATCGGCACCATGACTTCCACGCGCCCATCGAGGTTCCGTCCCATGAGGTCGGCCGAAGAAATATAGACCTTGGCACGCGGGGACGGCATCACCTCGCCATTGCCAAAGCAATAGATGCGGCTGTGCTCAAGGAAGCGCCCCACGACCGATTTGACGCGGATATTATCCGAGAAACCGGGGATGCCGGGGCGCAGACAGCAGATGCCGCGCACAATCAGCTCAACCTTCACGCCGGCCTGGCTGGCATCGTAAAGCGCGTCGATAACCTGTGGATCGACCAGTGAGTTCATCTTCAGGAGGATATGCGCCGGCTGCCCCGAACGGGCCAGTTCGATCTCGCGGCTGATGCCTTCCATCAGCGTTTCGCGCAGATTGACCGGAGACACCGCGATGGTTTCGAGTTCGGTCGGGCGCGCATAGCCGGTGATGAAGTTGAAAACGCGCGCCACGTCGCGGGTCACGGCCGGATCAATGGTGAAATAACTGAGATCAGTATAAATCTTGGCGGTGATCGGGTGATAATTGCCCGTGCCGATATGACAATAGCTGACGAGCTTGCCCTTCTCACGCCGGACGACCTGGCTCATCTTCGCGTGAGTCTTGAGCTCAATGAAGCCGAAGACCACCTGGGCCCCTGCCCGCTCCAGATCGCGCGCCCAGCGGATATTAGCCTCTTCATCGAAGCGTGCCTTGAGTTCTACCAGACATGTCACCGACTTGCCGGCCTCGGCGGCCATGATGAGCGCGCGAACGATCGGGCTGTCCGACGAGGTGCGGTAGAGCGTCTGCTTGATGGCAACGACGTCCGGGTCACGCGCCGCCTGCATGAGGAACTGTGCGACGACGTCAAAGCTCTCGAACGGATGGTGGACGAGAATGTCCTTGGCGCGGATGGCGGCAAAGCTGTCGCCATTATAGTCGCGGATGCGCTCGGGGAAGCGCGCGTGGTAGGGCGGGAACTTGAGATCCGCGCGGTCGACATCGCAAATCTTGCGGGCGTCGGCGAGGCCGAGGAAACCCTGCACCTCGAACACTTCCGCTTCCTTGACCCCGAGCTGCTCGCCAATCTGGCGCTTGAGCGCACGCGGCATCGAGCGCTCAATCTCAAGCCGGATAACCTGACCGCGACGGCGCTGCCGCAGCGCAGATTCGAACTCCACCACCAGGTCGGCAGCTTCGTCGTCGATTTCGATTTCACTGTCGCGGATGATCCGGAAGGCGCCTGAGCCGACAACTTCGTGTCCCGGGAACATCTTGTGAAAGAAGAGCTTGACCAGCGTGTCGATGGTCACGACCTCCGATCGGCCTTCTGAAACAAGGCCAGTGGGCAGGTTGATGAAGCGATCGAGATTGCCCGGAATGCGGACGAGCGCCGTGAGGGGCTGGTCGCTATTGGGGCGCTTGAGTTCGAAGGCGAGCGCAAGCCCGAGATTCGGGATGAACGGGAATGGGTGCGCGGGGTCGACGGCGATCGGGGTCAGGACCGGGAAAATCTCTTCCCGGAACAGCTTTTGCAGATAGGAAACCTGTTCGGGGCTTAGGTCGCCGGTCTCGTGGATGACGACGTTCTGCGCGAAAAGCTCTTCGCGCAGGTTTTGCCAGTGATCCTGCTGTTCAAGCTGGAGGTGTTGAGCCAGCGTGGCAATTTCTTCGAGCTGCTCGCTTGGCGAGAGGCCGTCTGCGCTCTGCTTGGCGAGGCCCGCACGGATCTGGCCTTTGATGCCGGCGACGCGCACCATGTAGAATTCGTCGAGATTATTCGCGGAGATGGAGACGAAACGCAGCCGCTCCAGCAGCGGATGAGACGGGTTGCCTGCTTCTTCCAGCACGCGCATGTTGAACTGCAGCCAGCTGACCTCGCGATTGACGAAGCGCGCCGGGCTCCGACGCAGCGCCTCGACGTCCGGAACCGCACCCTCAGCCTCAGCAAACTCCCCTACTTCATTCATCGCTCTCGGCGTCCCAATCCTGTTGCCGGTCGACTTCGGCAGCGTCCATCCGCTGCGCCAAAGCCTCCGCCGCTATAGTGCGGGTAATTGCCGACCCTTTGGCAAGGGCCAGCTTGTCCATAATCTCTACCAGGGTTGCGGCTTCTTCTGGGCTGCGCTCCATGCGCGGCACCACATAGCCGATCACCTTGGGATCAACCTTGATCTGGCGATCACTGAACAGTTTCACAATCATCTGTGACAGTTCGATGTCGTCGCTGATGGCGAGGCGGAAAACAGGTGCACGCCTCACACGGGAGCGGACGTCGTCGGTGACCAGCGGCCAGGCCGAAACTTCGTCCCGTGCCGTCAGCAGGAGCGTTCTCTCGCCGCGCATGGCCTGGTTCAGCAGGTGGAAGAGGCTATGTTCATCGTAGGCCAGGCGATCAACATCCTCGATCAGCGCCGGGCCTGTTCCTGGCACAGCGGCAATTTCGGTAATCGTCTGCGGCGTCACCTCCAGTGCGCCGCTACGCTCGACGAAGATTCGCGCCAGATGCGACTTGCCGGACGAAGCAGGCCCGACGAGCAACGTCACGCCATCGGGCCAGTGGGGCCAGGCAAGGATACGGGCATGGGCAAGATTGTTCCCCTCGCCGACGAGGAAATCATCCTCGGCGTGAGACGGCTCCAGGTGGAGGTCGAGGGGAAGCTGCCTCGCGCCTCTAGGTGGGATCACTGCTGCCATCCGGGGTGTTGTCTGTCTTGGTCACGGCTGTGCCGTTTGTCCCAAGATAGAGCGTGCTTTCCTTGTACTTGCGCACGCCATACCGCACCAGCACCGAGGCAATCGCCGCCATCGGCACCGCCAGCAGCAGGCCTGTAAAGCCGAAAAGCGCACCCAAGGCCAGCAATGCGAACATCATCCAGACCGGATTGATGTTGATCGAGGAGCCCACCAGCTTGGGGTAAAGCACATTGCCTTCAATGAACTGCCAGAAGAGGAAGATGCCGCAGACCAAGGCCACCATCCACATATTCGGCCAGAACTGCACCAGGGCGATGCCGACGGAGAGACCAAACCCTACAAAAGCGCCGACAAAGGGAATGAAGCTTAGAAGGCCACCGATGATGCCGACAGCCAGACCGAAGTTCAGTCCGACCAGCGACAGTGCCGTGGCATAGAACGCCGCATCCAGCAGCAGCACGGAGCCCTGCAGGGCTCCGTGCTGCTGCTGGATGCGGCGTTCTATGCCACGGCACTGTCGCTGGTCGGACTGA
>JAAZLP010000271.1 GCA_012799265.1 Phyllobacteriaceae bacterium
AAGCAGCAGCAGTCGTCCGACTGGGGCAATGACAAGCTGACCGATGCCCAGCTCGACTATGCGGCGTCCGATGTTCTCTATCTCCACGACCTCAAGCGCCATCTGGACCGCATGCTGGCGCGAGAAGGGCGCACCGAACTGGCCAAGCAGTGTTTTGACTTCCTCAAGACAAGGTGCGAGCTCGACCTTCTCGGTTGGGACGAGACCGACATCTTCGCGCATAGCTGAGGCCCATGGCAGGCGCTGCAACCCATAGTCAGTTCCAGCGCCTTGAGCGCCGTAACCGAATGGTGGCGGCGCTGCGCATCCTCGTGCCACTCGGCGGCCTATTGGTCCTGGCGGCGCTCAGCATCCAGATTATTCTGTCGACCTTTACCGGTCGCTTCGGCATTGAACGGATCACCATTTCGCCCGAGGCGATTACGGTCGACGCACCGGAATATTCGGGCATCCTTCAGGATGGTTCGTCATATACCGTGTCGGCCGATACGGCGCGCGCCAGCACCACCCGAACCGACATCATCGATCTCAACAATGCCAGCCTTGTGCTCGATCGCCAGGATGGGGTGCAGTTTCAGGCCGATGCTGCTCAGGCCCAGCTCGACAGCACCGAGCAATTGGTGATGGTCGAGGGCGTCGCCGAGATTGCCGACACGAGGGGCATGACCGGCACGCTGACCAATTCGGTTTTTGACTGGGATGCCCAGGTGCTGACCACCAAGGGCCCGGTCGTGATCAATCAGGCTGACGGAACAACCATCGTTGCCGAGGGATTGGTCTATGACGCGAGCGCGGTAATCTGGACTTTTACCAATTCTGTCGTCACCTTGCCCTCCACACCCGGCGAAGATGTTTCATCCTCGTCCTCAGGAGACACCGACCAATGAGCCGAAGCCGGCTGGCCCTTGCCCTCCTTCCTGCCCTGCTTGTTCCCGCGGTGGCCCATGCCCAGAACAAGGTCGAGATAACCTCCGACCAGTTTGTCATGAATGAAGCGTCCAACGAGGCCGTCTTCACGGGCAATGTCGTCGTCAAGCACCCTGTGGTGACGGTCTGGGCGCCCAAGGTGATAGCCACGCTGGGTGAAGGCGGCGCGTCGGACATCAAGACCTTCGACGCCTCGGGCGGCAATGTGCGCCTCCTCACCAAGGATCAGGACGCGACGGGCGAACACGCCGTCTATACCCCGGCCGACCAGCTGCTTCGTCTCACGGGCAATGTCGTCGTCACCAATGCCAGCGGCACGGTCAATGCCAGCGAGCTGGTGGTCAATCTCGACACCAATGTCTCGACCTTTACCAGCACCGGCGGCGGTCGCGTTACCGGGGTGTTCACCTCGCAATGACCGAAGCACCTGCCCGACCACGCATCGACCAGACCGGCTGGCTGGTTGCCCATAGCCTTGCCAAGAGCTTTGGCAAGCGTGCCGTCGTTCGCGACGTGTCCCTGGCCGTGCGTCGCGGCGAAGCCGTCGGCCTTCTGGGCCCCAATGGCGCGGGCAAGACTACTGTCTTCACCATGATCATGGGGCTGGTGAAGCCGGACGCCGGGAAAATCCTCCTCGATGGCCAGATCATCACCCACCTGCCGCTGTTCCAGCGCGGGCAATTGGGGATCGGGTATCTGCCGCAGGAGCCCTCCATTTTCCGCGGCATGACCGTCACCGGCAATATCATGGCGGTTTTGGAAAATACCGTCTCCAGCCGGTCGGCCCGCAAGCAGCGTCTTGATGAGCTGCTGACCGAGTTTTCGATCACCCACATCGCCAAATCCAACGCCCTCGCCCTCTCCGGCGGCGAGCGTCGTCGCGTCGAGATTGCCCGGGCGCTGGCCGCCGACCCTGCCTTCATGCTGCTCGATGAGCCCTTTGCCGGCGTCGACCCGATCGCCGTGGCCGAGGTGAAGGGGCTGGTGCGTCAGCTCACCCAGCGCGGCATCGGCGTGCTGATCACCGACCACGCGGTGCGCGAAACGCTGGGACTCGTTGATCGCGCCTATCTCATCCATGGCGGCAAGGTGATGATCCAGGGCAAGCCGGAAACCATCTCTGCAGACCCGGAGGCGCGGCGGGTTTATCTGGGCGAAAGCTTCTCCATCTGATCGTCCTGCGACGCGCTGCCGCGTAACTGGCACGAAACTTGAAACAATCAATGTTTTGCGCCATGTTGCCGCCGGGAAGTGGCGGGCAACCGCCAATGATTTGCGCACGAGGGCCCCAAGGGCATGGCATTGTCGCCGCGGCTGGAATTCCGCCAGTCTCAAAGCCTGACATTGACGCCACAGCTGATGCAGTCGATTCGGCTGCTGCAGCTGAGCCATCTCGAGCTCAATTCCTTCGTCGAAGAAGAATTGCTGCGCAATCCGCTGCTGGAGCGTGATGATGGCGGCAGCGACGAGGGCGATGGCCCCGAGCCGCAGCACGTTCCGACCGAGATGAGCGCCTATGAGGACACGGTCACCTCGGGCGATAGGGTCAAGGATGGCAGCGAGATCGCCGAAGGCTATGACACGGCCATCGAAAACGTCTTTCCCGATGCCGCCCCGCAGGATCTTGGCACGGTTCGCCAAGGCCCGGATCGCGATGGCAGTTTTGAAGGAGGCGAGGCACCCGACCTTGACCAGTTCGTCGCCGCCAAGCCTCGCCTCTCCGATCACCTTGAAGCGCAGGCGCAATTTGTCCTCCGCACGCCGGCTGATCGCCTGATTGCCCAACACCTGATCGACGGGCTCAACGAGGCCGGTTATCTGACGGTGGAACTGGACAGCATTGCCCAATTGTTGGGCGCCGAGATCGAGGATGTCGAAGCGGTGCTGCAGGCACTGCAGAGCTGCGACCCTCCCGGCATTTTCGCGCGTTCGGTCGCCGAATGCCTTTCCATCCAGCTGCGTGAGCGCGATCGCTTTGACCCGATGATGGAAAAGCTCGTCGCCAATCTCGACATGCTGGCCGACCACAATATCCCGGCCCTGCTCAAGGTCGTGGGCTGCGACCGGGAAGACCTGGCTGACATGCTGGCCGAGCTGCGCCAGCTCGACCCCAAGCCGGGTCTCGCCTTCGACATCACTCCGGTTGAAACCGTTGTCCCCGATGTCTTCGTGCGCGCTGCGCCAGATGGAGGCTGGCAGATCGAGCTCAATAGCGATGTGCTGCCGCGCGTGCTGGTCAATCGCGTCTATTATGCCAAGGTCAGCAAACGCACCCGCGATCCGGGCGAAAAGACCTTTCTTTCGGACTGCCTCCAGACGGCGAACTGGCTGACCAAGAGCCTTGATCAGCGCGCCCAGACCATCACCAAGGTTGCGGCCGAGATCGTGCGCCAGCAGGATGGGTTCCTCACCCATGGCGTCGCCCATCTGCGGCCGATGACGCTCAAGATGGTGGCCGACGCCATCGAGATGCATGAGTCGACGGTCTCGCGTGTCACCGCCAACAAATATATGGCGACGCCGCGCGGGCTCTATGAACTCAAATATTTCTTCACGACCGCCATCGCCTCCTCGGATGGGGGCGGGGATCATTCCGCCGAAGCCGTCCGCCACCGCATCAAGCAATTGATCGACGCCGAAGCGCCCAATGCCATCCTCTCCGACGATACGATCGCCGAAATGCTGCGCAAGGAGCAGGGGATCGATGTCGCGCGCCGGACCGTTGCCAAATATCGGGAGGGCATGAACATCCCCTCCTCGGTCATTCGCCGCCGGCAGAAAAAGGAACTGGCGCGGACAGCATAAGAGCTATTCCGCATTGTCGGCCCCGTTCCGCGCCAAGGCCCTTGCATCTGGACGCCAAAAGTCTATTTTAGAAGCGTTCTAATTCGAAAGCGCATCCCCATGTTCATCCAGACCGAAGCCACGCCGAACCCGGCGACGCTGAAATTTCTTCCCGGCCGGGATGTCCTGGTCGGCGAACCGCGCGACTTCCGCAGCCCCGATGCCGCCGCGGCGTCTCCCCTCGCAACCGGGCTGTTCGCCATTTCTGGCGTCACCGGCGTGTTCCTCTGTTCCGATTTCATCTCGGTCACCAAGGACGACACCAACTGGGCCCATATCAAGCCGGCCATTCTCGGCGTGATCATGGACCACTTCCTTTCCGGAAAGCCCGTTATCGTTGAAGGCAATGGCGTCGACGCCTCCGTCTTTGACGAAGTCGACGAGTTTTACGAGGAAGAAGACAAGGAGATGGTGGAAGTCATCAAGGAGCTTCTCGCCACCCGCGTCCGTCCGGCCGTGGCCATGGATGGCGGTGACATCATCTTCAAGGGTTTCAAGCAGGGCACCGTGTTCCTGCACATGCAGGGCGCCTGCTCGGGCTGCCCGTCCTCGACCGCGACCCTCAAGAACGGCATCGAAAATCTGCTCCGTCACTTTGTGCCGGGCGTTGAAGCCGTCCAGCAGGTCTAACGACCTCACCCGTTAAGCAGCAAGCCGGGAGCCCGATGAGCGATCATCGGGCTTCTGTCTTTTCGGCGCTGGGTTGCGCAAGCTCGAGTGAGCCGCTACCTCAGCCCCAGCAAGCATCCGGACCCAAATGACCATCACCGCCACCATAGAACAGCTCGGCCATAAGGGCGAAGGCATCACCCAGATCGATGGCAAGAAGGTCTTCGTGCCCTTCACCCTGGCCGGCGAGACGGTGACGCTGACCCAGGAGGGCGAACGGGGGCAGCTGGTCGAGGTTCTCTCGGCATCGCCAGAACGGGTAGCGCCCTTCTGCCCCTATTACGGGACCTGCGGCGGATGCCAGCTGCAACATCTCTCGCCCCAGGCTTACGAGGCCTTCAAGACCAGCCTCGTCGAAACGCCGCTGCGCCATGTCGGCATCGAGGCGCCAGTCTCGCGCTTCATCATTGCCCATGGTGCCGGACGGCGCCGCGCGACGCTCCATGCGCGGAAGGATGAAGCTGGCTATATGCGCATCAGGAGCCACGACCTCCTCGATATAGAAGCCTGCCCGATCCTTGTTCCGGCTTTGCAGAAGCGTGCACCGCAGATCGCCCGCGCCATCGGCGCACAGATCGGCGAATGCGATATCAGCTTTTCGGCCACCAATACCGGCATTGATGTCGGCATCCGCAAGGCCCGCAAGGGGATCAACGAAAGCCGCCTCGTCGCGCTGGGCAATGAGCTCGGGCTCGCGCGTCTGTCGCTCGAGGGCCAGATGGTACTGATGCGCCAGCAGCCCAGCGTCACCATGGGCAAGGCCGAGGTGGACCTGCCAATCGGTTCCTTCCTCCAGGCGACCGCCGAAGCCGAGACCGTTCTCGCCGACTATGTGCTGAACGCCGTGGGCAAGAGCAAATCCATCGCCGACCTCTTCTGTGGCATCGGCCCCTTTGCGCTGCGGCTTGCCGAAATTGCCCCCGTCTATGCGGCTGACAGCGACAAGCCGGCGACCATGGCACTGGCCAAGGCGACCCGCTTTACCAAAGGCATCAAGACCATCACCAGCAAATCGCGCGACCTCTTCCGCGATCCGCTGACCCGGTTTGAGCTTACCTTTGATACCGTCGTGCTCGACCCGCCCCGCGCGGGAGCCGAAGCCCAGGTCAGGGAGATCGCCGTCTCCAAGGTCAAGAATGTCGTGATGGTCGCCTGTGACCCGCGCACCTTTGCGCGCGACGCAACCATTCTCGTTCAGGCAGGGTTCAGCTTGAGCGATCTAATAGCAGTGGACCAGTTCGCTTATTCGACCCATGTCGAAGTGGCCGCAACATTCCGGCGATAAAGCCGGGGCGCCAGAAAAGTCGAGCTGACAAAAGCTTGGATGCCTGAGCATTCGTTCGCCTTGCTGTGCGATCATTAAACTTGATCACATCTTGTCGCAGGCAGGAAACCCATCGGGTCTCTGACACGTTTGTTCTGCATCCCCTCCCTGACGGCGTGATATGCGCCCAAAACAACTGATGGAGAAATCCACATGCTGAAATCTATTGCCGCTGCCAGCCTCGCGCTGGGCATGTTGGTCGCTCCGGCCCTTGCACAGAATGCCGCCTCGCCCGAGGGTACCTGGGTCGATGCTGAAGGCACTTCCTTCACCTTCAAGCTGTGTGGCGACGGTACCGCGCTGTGCGGTACGCTCAACGACATCCAGGGCGCTTCGCGCACCCCGGAAAACCTTGCCTTTGTGAACAGCCAGGTGGTTCAGGCCCAGCAGACCGCCCCCGGCAAATGGGAAGGCACGATCAATTATGGTGGCCGCGAAGCCGGCGCCAAGGTGACGCTGGTGCCCGAAGACGCCATCAAGATCACCGGCTGCCAGTTTGGCATCCTCTGCCAGTCGATTACCTTCTACAAGGCCAGCTAAACGGCCGAAAAGTCGACAAAAAAAGCCCCGGGCACTCCCCGGGGCTTTTGTTGTCAGCAGACGGTCGCGACGCGCTCTTTGATCACCTGAAGAACCTCGTCGCCGGGGCGCTTCCACCAATTGTCCTGGCTGAATATCTCGACCTCCTGCGGGCCGAAAAAGCCAGCATCCTCGATCATCCTGCGGATGGCCGGCAGATCGATGACGCCGTCACCCATCATGCCGCGATCAAGCAGCATGTCCTTTGTCGGCACCAGCCAGTCGCAGATGTGATGCGCGAAAATCCGCTTCATGCGACCGGCGCGCTCGATGGCGCGGGCAAGATTGGGGTCCCACCAGACGTGATAGACGTCGATAGCGACGCCGACGGTTTCGCCGAGATCCTCGCAGATATCGAGCGCCTGATCGATCGTGTTCACGCAGGCCCGGTCCGCCGCATACATCGGATGGAGCGGTTCGATGGCGATTTTGACGCCGGATGCCTTGGCATGGGGCAGCATGGCCGCGATGCCGTCCGCCACCATCCTGCGGGCGCCGGGCAGGTCCTTGGACGATCCCGGCAGGCCACCGACCACCAGCACCAGACAGTCGGCATTGAGGGCGGCGGCTTCGTCAATGGCACGTAGATTGTCATCAATCTGGGCCTGTCGTCCCTCCGCTGTCTCGGCGGGGAACATGCCGCCACGGCAGACGCCGGTGACCTGCAGCTTGTTCTGGCGGACGATGCGCGCAGCTTCATCGAGACCAATGGCTGCGATCTGATCCCGCCAGGGGGAGATGGCGGTTATCCCGGCGCGAAGACATCCGTCCACGGCTTCGGCAAAGCCCCATTGCTGGCGGGTGGTGGCGAGATTGAGCGAAATACCGCGATCCGTGCTCATGCCGAAACTCCATGCACGGCCAGCACCTGCTTCATCCGCTGGGTGGCGAGTTCAGGGTCGGCCAGCACTCGAGCCTTGTCGGCGAGGCGGAATAGCTCGGCCAGGTGCTGGATCGAACGGGTCGACTGCTGACCGCCGATCATGGCGAAATGGTCCTGCAATCCATTGAGATAGGCGAGGAAGACGACACCGGTTTTGTAAAACCGCGTCGGCGCCGCAAAGATGTGACGGCTCAGCGGCACTGTCGGCTCGAGGGTATCGAAGAACTCATTGTTGTTGCCGCGACCCAGGGCAGCCAGACCCGCCGACGCGGCCGGCGCAATGGCGTCAAAAATCCCGAGAAGCGCGTGGGAATAACCCTGCTCATCACCGGCGATCAGCTCGGCATAGTTGAAATCATCGCCCGTATACATCTTCACACTATCAGGAAGGCGGCGGCGCATCTTGATCTCCTTTTCTGCCGAGAGCAGGGAGATTTTGATGCCGTCGACCTTGCCGGCATGGGCGGCGATGACGTCGAGACAGACATCCATGGCCGCGTCGTGATCGATGCTGCCCCAATAGCCCTGGAGCGCCGGATCAAACATCTCGCCGAGCCAGTGCATGATCACCGGCTCCTTCACCTGACTGAGGACATGGCCATAGACGCGGGCATAGTCGTCGGGCGATTTGGCCGAGGCCGCCAGCGCGCGACTGGCCATGAGGATGACGCGACCGCCCTCGCCTTCGACAAAGCCGATCTGCTCGTCATAGGCACGGATGATATCGTCTATGCTGACATCCGGACCCGGCGCGAGGTGATCGGTGCCGGCGCCATAGGCAATCAACGAATCGTCGCGCGTCCGCGCTTCGACCTGCGAACGACGGATCAGTTCCTTGGCCTCGGCCCAGGTGAGGCCCATGCCGCGCTGGGCGGTGTCCATGGCTTCGGCGACGCCAAGCCCGAGATCCCAGAGACGGTGCCGGAATTTCAGCGTCGTGTCCCAGTCGATGGCGGGCGTCAGCCAGGGGTCATGCTCGGCCAGCGGATCAGCCACGACATGCGCGGCAGCAAAGGCAATGCGGGGAAAATCGCTGGCCTTGAATTTGACAAAGGGGATCGGCTCGCCGGTGAGCGTATAGGGGGAGATCGAGCGATCCGGATTGGGCAGATTGATGGTCGGCATGGGTTTTCCCCCTCAAGGCCTTCACATACTGGATGTCACCCCGGCGAAGGCCGGGGTCCATCCTGAGATAATTTCCCATCACCGATCCATCGTAACCGCTCAACCTGCGGGAGATGGGCCCCGGCTCAAGGCCGGGGTGACATCGGTGGGTGCGGTACGTTGTGCCTCAAAACTCCAGCTTCGGCACGTCGAGCCAGCGGCGCTCTGCCCAGCTCTTGAGACCAAGCTCCGCCAGCTGCACGCCCTTGGCGCCCGCTTCGAGGCCATAGGGCCATGGCGCATCTTCAGCGACGTGACGGAGGAACATTTCCCACTGTGCCTTGAAGCCGTTGTCGGCAGGCCAGTTGTCCGGCACCTCTTCCCAGTCGTTGAAGAAATTCATCGTCTGCGGCTGGTCCGGATTCCAGACCGGTTTGGGCGTGTTGACGCGATGCTGGGTCCAGCATTTGTGCAGACCCGCCACCGCCGAGCCATGCGTGCCGTCGACATGGAAGGTCACCAGATCGTCGCGGCGGACGCGCGTCGTCCAGCTTGAATTGATCTGGGCGATGACGCCACCTTCGAGCTCAAAGGTGGCATAGACGGCATCGTCCGTATCCGCCTTGAAACGCTTACCATTTTCGTCAACGCGTTCCGGGATATGCGTCGCGCCAAGGCACGAGACCGCCTTCACTTCCCCGAAGAGATTGTCCAGCACATAGCGCCAGTGGCAGAGCATATCGAGAATGATGCCGCCGCCATCATTCTTGCGGTAATTCCAGCTCGGCCGCTGCGCCTTCTGCCAGTCGCCTTCAAAGACCCAATAGCCGAACTCGCCGCGCACCGAGAGGATATCTCCGAAAAAGCCGGAATCCCTCAGCATCTTGATCTTCATGAGGCCCGGCAGGAACAGCTTGTCCTGCACGACGCCATGCTTGAGCCCAGAGGCGCGGGCGGTTTTCGCCAGCTTGACGGCGACCTCGAGATCATCGGAAGTCGGTTTTTCGCAATAGACATTCTTGCCGGCGGCCAGTGCCCGCTCGAGCAGTCCAGCGCGCATCAGCGTCGTGCCGGCATCGAAAAAGATCGTGTCATCAGGATTGGCGACGGCAGCATCGAGATCCGTGCCCCAGCGCGCAATATTGTGCTTTTTGGCCAGCGCTTCGATCTTGTCGCGGTCGCGACCGACAATGATCGGGTCAACGACCAGCCGATCGCCATTGGAAAGCGTGATCCCGCCCTGATCGCGAATGGCGAGAATGGAGCGCACCAGATGCTGGTTATAGCCCATGCGTCCGGTGACGCCGTGCATGATGATGCCGAGCCGTTGTTGACCCATGTCGAGTTCCTCCCTCGCCGCCAGAGCGGTGTAACTATCTGGTTACTTGCTACAGGAAGGCGATGGCGCCCGTCAAGCGGGGACGTCCACGGCTTGTGTCCGGTTCAGATGCCCAGAACCATCTTGAGACCGACAAGGCCGAGGAAAATCAGGATCATGCGATCAAAGGCCTGACGGCTCAATTTGCCAGCGAGGAACTGACCGACAGGCATAAAAATGAGGATCGGCACCATCGCGAGGAAGGATTCCAAAATCCATTCCGGCCGCATGATGCCGCTGAGCAGCAGCGCCGGCAGCTGGATGAGGCTGAAGGCCAGAAACATCGCCGACACGGCGAAAAGATGGGACGCACGATCGAGCCCCATGGCGTGCATGAAGGTAACGCCGACCGGCGCAGAAAGCCCGGTCGCTCCCTGGCAGGCACCGCTGACAAAACCCACGAAAGGCCCGAAACGCCGGGCATTTCTATCGCTGACGGCGACATGGGGATTGGTCAGTTTCAGCACGAAATAGGCGAGGAGAACCACGCCCAGCGACATGACCAGCACGCGTTCGGGAAGGTTGCCCAGCGCCCATGTGCCAAGGACGACACCGATTAGGCCCAGCGCCAGAAAGAGCGGCAGAAAGCCGAGCCGGACATCGCTCCGCGCCTCGCGAAACTGCCACATCTGCCAGCCATTGGTGATGATCTGGGTGATCGACATGATGGCGATCGCATGCTGAAGCCCGAAGGCTGACGTCAGTACAGGGAGCGCCACCATGGGCAGGCCCATTCCGGTGGCACCCTTGACGATGGCACCCGCACCAAGAGCGGCAAAAAGGATCGTCAGCCGGGCGAAATCAAGATCCATCTTGTAGCACGCGTCCCTGCACAGTCAGGTTCAGGAAAATATCTCGGCAACAATAGAGACTTTTTTGCCTCGTGGCGACAAGGAGTTAGAAGTTGTGCCGCACGCCTTTTAGCTAACTATCTGGTTACTTCTGCTTGACAGCCTTGCAATATTGGGTCCCAACTCCTGCTCGGAGGGCCAGAAAAACGGGCCCCGAAAATGGGAGGAATGACGATGAAGCAGTCTCTGCGGCTCGTCCTGGCGTCGGGCACAGCCCTTTTGACGCTCGGAACTTCTATGGCTTTTGCCCAGGAGTGGAAGCCGGATCGCCCGATTAACCTGATCGTCCCCTGGGGCGCTGGTGGCTCCACCGACCAGGTCACCCGTGTCACGGCACCGATCCTGGCGGAAGCGCTTGGCGTCGACGTGGTGGTGGTCAACCAGCCGGGCGCCTCGGGCGCCATCGGCACCCAGGAAGTGCTCAACGCCCCGCGCGATGGCTATACCTGGACCGCCAATGCCATCGCCAACAACGCCACCTATCACGTGTCCGGCCTTCTGGCGGATACCGATATCGACGACTGGCATATCTATCTCTCGGTCGCCAACGTGCCGGTTGTCTCGGTCCCCGCCGATAGCGAGTTCACCGATTTCGGCCAGCTGCTCGAGGCCTTCAAGACCCGCGGCAATGAGATCACCGTGGCCACTGCCGGCGTCACCTCTTCGGGCGGCACGGCCATCGCGGCGCTGTCCGGCGCGGCCGATGGCTTTGACTACAACATGATCACCTATGATGGCGGCGGCCCGGCGGCGATTGCCGTGGCCTCGGGCGAAGCCATGGTCACCACCCAGCTGGCGGTGGAACAGACCGAACTGATCCGCGGCGGTCGCCTCAAGGCGCTGGCCGTGCTGTCCGACCAGCCGCTGACGCTGGACGGCGTCGATCCCATTCCGCCGATCACCAACTGGATCCCGGATATGGAACTGGCACCCGATTATTTCGGCATTTTCGTGCCGGTCGGCGTGCCGGATGAAGTGGTCGCCACGCTCGACAAGATCTGGGGCGAAAAGGTCACCACCTCGGATGCCGTCAAGACCTATGCCGAAACCTTCGGCGCTGTCTTCGCACCCTCCTTTGGCGCTGAAGCCAGGGCGCTGGCCATGCCGGTGGTCATCCTCGAAGCCTGTTCCTCGCTGGAACGCGGCGAAGCGGTAAACGACCCATCGACAATCGGCATCGACTGCGAAACCCGCACCGAAACCGCCCAGTAGCACATGCAGGGGGCCAGCAATGGCCCCCTCCCCCGGTTCGCCGAGCGGGATTGGCTCGAAGGAGCGTCGAGCTCCCATTCCAGACAAGGTTCGCCATGACGACTGACGAAACCCCCATCCCATCCGAAGACAGTCCCCAGCCCGCGATGGTGCGGGCAGATCTCCTGACCGGATTGATGCTGATCGTCCTGGGCCTGGCGATTGTTTATGCCTCCTGGACCATGGACCGCCTCGAAGTCCGTCGCATCCAGCCGCTGACGGCACCAGGTCTCGTGCCCGGCATCCTTGCCGCCGCGCTGACGCTATGCGGCACCATTCTGTCCTTCCGCTCCATTCGCACACCGGCGCCGGGTGGCTGGCGCGATCTTTCCGCTGCGGTGACATCCGGTGCAGCAGGTCGGGCACTGGCGGTGGTCGTTCTGGCCCTGATCTATACGCTGGGCCTCGTCGGTACCCTGCCATTTTGGGCCGCCACCGGCATTTTCGTCTTCGCGTTCATCATGATTTTCGAGTGCTGGCTGGCGACACCGCGCCGGCCGGTCATGTCTTCGCTGCCCTGGGCGCTGGGCCTGGCGGTGGTGACGGCCATCGTCATCACCCTGGTGTTCGAACGCGCCTTTCTCGTCCGGCTGCCCTAGGAGAGCCTTGCCATGATTGACGGTCTCCTGATGCTCGGCGGCGGGCTCGCGCATTTCATGACGCCGCTGTCGCTGTTCAATATCGCTTGGGCGACGCTGCTGGGCATCGTCATTGGCGCGCTTCCCGGCCTCACCGCCACCATGGGCGTGGCACTGCTGGTGACGCTGACCTACAAGATGGCACCAGACCAGGCGATCCTCTGCCTGATGTGTCTTTATTCCGGCGCCATCTATGGCGGCAGCCGCACTGCCATCCTGCTCTCCATCCCCGGCACGCCGGCAAGCGCCGCGACCACGCTGGACGGGCACCCGCTGGCGCTACAGGGCAAGGCCGGCACGGCCATGGGCCTGGCCACCACATCCTCTGCGTTGGGCACGATGGTGGGCATCATTGCCCTGGCACTGATCGCGCCACTGCTGGCCGAGGCCGCGCTCAAGTTCGGCTCCTATGAATTTTTCTGGCTGGCCCTGTTCGGCGTTATCATCTCAGGTCAGCTGACCGCCATCGACGATCCACTAAAGGGCTATATCGCCGGAATTCTGGGCCTGCTCGTCGCCATGGTGGGGATGGAAACGCTGCATGCCTACCAGCGCTTCACCTTTGGTATCCCGGCGCTGGGCGGCGGCGTCGACCTGATCCCCGCCATGGTCGGCGCCTTCGGCTTTGCCGAAATCCTCGGGGTGATGAAGCGCAAGGCCCAGGCCCGCATCGTAACCTCGGGCGATCGGGTCATCCCGCGCTTCCGCGACGTCTTTGCCTATAAGTGGACGACTCTCCGCTCCGGCCTCATCGGCACCTTTGTGGGCATCGTCCCCGGCGTTGGCGAGGATGTTGGGGCCTGGGCCTCCTATGCCGCCGCAAAGCGAACCAGCAAGGAAGCGCATCTGTTCGGAAAGGGCAGCCAGGAAGGCCTTATCGCCGCCGAAACAGGCAATTCCGCCGTCGTGCCAGGCGCCATGATTCCAACGCTGACGCTGGCCCTGCCCGGCTCGGCCTCGGCGGCTGTGCTGATCGCGGCCATGTATATCCACGGCATCCGGCCTGGCCCGCTGCTGATGACGGAAAATCCGGAATTCCTCTACCAGATCGTCGCCATCCTCGTGTTCTCAACCATTGCCTTCACCATCTTCGGCCTCTTCCTCACCAAGCCGCTGATGACGGTATTGCAGGTGCCGCGCGAGCGGCTGATGGCGGTGGTCTATGTGCTGTGTGTTGTCGGCTCGTTCGCCATTACCCAGCGCCTCTTTGACGTCTATGTCATGCTGTTCTTCGGCATTGTCGGGTTCCTCCTGCGGGAGATGAAATATCCCATGGCGCCTTTGGTGCTGGGCATCATTCTGGGCGACCTGCTGGACCTTAATCTCCGGCGCGGCCTGGCGCTGACCAATGGCGATCCCACCCCGTTCTTTACCCGCCCGATCTCTGCTGTTATCTGGCTGATCATCGTGCTGACCATCCTCATGTCCATCCCACCGGTAAACCGATTTGTCCGAGACCTCTTCACCCGCAATCGCGGACACGCCTCGGCCAAAGGCTGAGGCAGAAACCGCCAAGCGCGCGCGCAATTCGGCCAAGACCAAGGCCTCGATCCTGGCCGCGGCGCGGGTGGAATTTGCTGATCGGGGATTTGAGGGGGCGCGTGTCGACGCCATTGCCGAACGGGCCGGCGCCAATAAGCGCTTGCTCTATCATTACTTCGGCAACAAGGAAGAGCTCTACCGGGCGGTGCTGCTCGACGCCTATCAGGAAATCCGCGCCGGCGAACGGGCGCTATCGCTGGATCAATATGATCCCGTCCAGGCCATGGACCGGCTGGTGC
>JAAZLP010000272.1 GCA_012799265.1 Phyllobacteriaceae bacterium
CGACGCTTTCGTGGCAGGTCTGACAGAACGAATGCAGGCGCTCAAGATGGGCACCGGCTATGATGCTTCCACCGATTGCGGGCCGATGATCACGCGAAAGGCCGTCGAGAAGATCGACCGCCTCGTCGCCGATGCCGTCAAGCGCGGCGCGCAGGTCAAGTGCGGTGGGCAGATCCCGAATGAGCGCGGCTTTTTCTACCAGCCGACCGTCCTGACCGAGGTGCCAAGGGATGCCGACATGGCGTCCGAGGAAATCTTTGGTCCGGTGGCGCCGGTGTCGCGCTTCGAGACCGAGGACGAGGTCATCGGCCTCGCCAACAACACCGAATATGGCCTCGCCGCCTATATCTATACCGGCGACGTGGGCCGCGGATTACGCGTCTCCAGCAGGGTCGAGGCCGGCATGATCGGCCTCAATCGGGGTCTGGTGTCGGACCCGGCGGCGCCCTTCGGCGGTGTCAAGCAGAGTGGTCTTGGTCGCGAAGGCGGACAGCATCACGGCATCGCCGAGTTTATGGAGGCGAAGTACATCGCCACGAGCTTCTAGAGAGGCCCAGATGGAGAAAGATCCCTTCCGAATACGCGGACATGTCCCAGACTTCGACATCATCGTCGCCGAACTCGCTTCGCGCAGCGCTGACACGCGCAAGCGCATGCAGATGACCGAGGTCGCCTATGGAGACGGACCTTCCGAGACGGTGGATGTCTTTGTACCGGCGGATGCGTCGGGCCCATTGCCGGTGCACATGTTCATTCATGGCGGCTATTGGCGCATGTTTTCGAAGCGGGATTTTTCACTGATCGCCGAGACCGTGACCGAGGCCGGGGCCATTGCAGTCATCGTCGACTACGCGTTGATGCCGGGCGTTCGTATGGCGACGATCGTCGACCAGGTCGAGCGCGCAAAGCAGTGGATCCTCGACAACATCACCAGTTTCGGCGGCGACCCCGCCCGCCTCACCGTCAGTGGTCATTCGGCAGGTGCGCAGCTGGCGGCCATGCTCATCCGTGAGAAGAAAAAACCATCCGGGATAAAGGCGGCACTGCTGCTGGGTGGGCTCTATGACTTGGCGCCCCTGCAGAAGTCATTCCTCAAGGCCGAAATAGGGATCACCGATGAGGAAGTGGTGCGCTTTTCGCCCATGAACCACAGCTATGAAAGCGGAACTAAGGTCTCCGTTCTGGTGGGTTCGCGCGAGACGGCGCCCTTTCACGAACAGGCCGGCGCTTTCGCGAGGCTCCTCTGTCGTCAGGGGCTCGACGTGTCCTATCGCCTGATCCTGGGTCGCCATCACATGGACAGTGTGCGAGATCTCGGGGATTCAGGGTCTCTGGCTGGCATTGAATTGACTAGGCTGGTGGCGGCCTCCGCCTGACGGGCGAAGCATGATGTTGGGCGCATAGGCGCCGCGATCTGCGAGAGCCCGCCACTGCTCACGCGTCCTCCTTTCGTCAGGATTTCCCTTAATATCGGCAGCCATGTCGCGGGCCGTGAGGCAAGGCGGCTGTTTGTCGACGGGGCTGTTGGTGCTATGGCCTCACGTTGAGATCGACGTGGAGCTGTTTCTGTGGTGGCAGAGAATAAAGGCATCGAGCCCGGTGGCGGGATCGTCCTCGACGGCATCAGCCATGCCTATTCGGGCCGGAAGGCGCTGGATAATGTGAGCCTCACCGTTCCGCGTGGTGAGAGCATGGCGCTCTTGGGGCCCAACGGCGCGGGCAAGTCGACGCTGCTCAATATCCTCTGTGGGCTGATCCGTCCTGATGCCGGTCGCGCCATCGTCGCCGGGGTGGATGTCAGCAAGCATTCCTCAGAAGCGCGACAGAATATCGGCGTCGTTTTCCAGGATGACAGCCTCGATGACCGTCTCAGCGCCTGGGAGAATCTCGAATTCCATGGTCTCGTCTATGGCATGGACAAGCCCAGCCGCGCGCGTCGTATCGATGAAGTGCTTGCCCTGGTGGAACTCTCCGAATGGGCCGAGAACCCGGTCCGCACCTTTTCCGGAGGCATGAAGCGGCGCCTCGAAATCGCCCGCGCCCTGATGCATGAGCCGCGCATTCTCATTCTCGATGAGCCCACTGTCGGCCTCGATGCCCAGACGCGCGCGAAAATCTGGTCCTATCTCAACCAGCAGCGGCGCGAGCGCGATCTCTCGGTCTTCGTCACTACGCACTACATCGAAGAAGCGGAAAGCTGCGAAGCGATCTGCGTCATCGATCATGGCAAGGTGCAGGTCCAGGGGCCGCCCGCCGATCTCAAGGCTCGCTATGGCACAAGCCTTATCCGCTGCCTGCCGCGCAGCCCGGAAGTGCGCCAGAAGCTTCTTGAAAAATATCCCGAGGCTCAGCGGCTTTCCGGTGACCGTCTCGGCATTGTGGTGCGTGATCAGGCGATGATCGACGCCTTCCTCAGCGAGTTCGGTTCTTCGCTCAAGGAAATCCTCATCGACGAGCCGTCCCTGGAGACCGTCTTTTTGGCCATCACCGGCAGGGAAATGCGCGAGCGGGACGAAGTCAATTCCAAGGCGCGTGGCAAGCGGAACAAACGGATATGAGCAAGCTTACCATTCTCGGCCGCGGCATCTACGCCATCTGGCTTCGCGAAATCATGCGCTCCTTCCGCGACCGCGGCCAGCTGATCGGCGGGGTCTCGCGTCCCATCATCTGGCTCCTGATCCTCGGCATCGGGCTCAATCCCTATTTCCGCGGTGAAATCTACGGCGAAGTTCGCTTCGTCATCCCCTTCACCTATCTGCAGTTCCTGTTCCCGGCGGTGATCGTCCTCAACATCATGTACACGTCGATCCTCTTCGCTGTGTCGATGATCTGGGACCGGGAATTTGGCTTCCTCCGGGAAGTGCTGGTTTCACCGTTGCCCAAATGGGCCATCCTCTTTGGCAAAATCCTCGGCGGCAGTACCGTCGCTACCATGCACGGCTTCCTTGTCCTTATCCTCGCGCGCTTTGCTGACGTCACGCTTGGCTGGGATCAGGTGGCCTGGGCGCTGGTGCTGATGTTCCTGCTCTCCTTTGGGCTCACCTCCTTCGGCGTCATCCTCGCGGCGCGCGTGCGCAGTTTTGAAGGCTTTGGCGTTTTCTCCAACACCATCATCCTGCCGCTCTATTTCCTCTCCTCATCGGTCTTTCCGCTCGATCCATCTCTTACTCGGACCCAGACCGCCGCGACCTATCCGGAATGGCTGGCCATGCTGGTGCAGATCAATCCGATAACCTATGCCGTCGACGCGCTACGCGGCGCGCTGATTGGCTTCAATCAGTTTGATCCCTGGATCGGGCCGAGCATTATCGGGGCAGGGGCTGTGTTGTTCTTCTTCATCGCGCTTGTGGACTTCAAACGCCAATGAGCGGGCCCACCTCTATTCTTTCGGGCCGCAATGGGTGGAAACGCTGGCGGACGGTTGGCCTTAACCTCGCTGGCGCCTCCGCACTGCTCTTCGCGCTGACCTTTCTGCCGCCGGACAATTCGCTGGCCGATGTGCAAAAGAGCGGTGTCTTGCGCGTCTGCGTTCCCGAGAGCATGCCGCCCCTTGTCACAAATGAGACATCGGCGCCGGGCTATGATCTGGCCATGCTCGATCTCATCGCCAAGGACCTTGGTGTGCGTCTGGCAATCAATCGCAATGCGGCCATCGGCGCGGACTTCAATCCTCGAAATTGGCGACTCACGCGCGCCCAATGTCAGATCATTGCCGGGGGTGTGGTGGACAATGCGGCGACGAGGGGCTTCCTCGAACTGCTCCCAACCGGCCTCAAGACCGGCTGGGCCGTGGCGAGTGCCAATGACATGTTGTCGCAGGGGGGCGGCGTGCTGGGCGTATTTCCTGGTCCGACGGCCCTGGATAGACTTGCCCTAAGTCGCTATCTCCGCGCAAAAAATATCCGGGTACTTTCCGCCTCATCAGTCTCTCATCTCGAAGAGATGCTGAAGAGTGGAGAAGTCGACGGGATCATCTCGGATAGACTGACGCTCTCCGCAATGGACCTACAAGACGTTGAAATCGAATGGGTCTCGGAGACTGAGCTGGGCGTTTTTGATCTGGCCTTCGGCCTCTGGAAGGGTGACGCGACGCTCCTCCGCGCAGTTAGAAAAAGTGAAGAGAATCTGGTTCAGACGGGTCTGGCAGAAATGCTTGCGCGGCAGTATGATACTGACATGGACGCAAAAACTGGCCCCTAACCTTCCCATGATTGGAACGTTTTTGTTTCAAAATGGGGGTGCTTAGGTATTATTGCTATTTCGGCGCTCCGGGTGCAGGTTCGTGAGGCAGCTTACGAACTGCTCGAGAACGACCAAAATGGCGTTCCAACGTTAGGAGGATATGGTGAAAAACACATCTCCGCGCCTTGCCCTAGGCATGGCGGTGGCCCTGTCCGGTATGCTGATGGCAGCCGCCCCGGCCCAGGCTCAGGTCTTTACTCAGGCTCAGGCCGACCAGGGTCAGAAGGATTATGACGGCCAGTGCGCCATGTGCCACGGCGCCGAACTTCTCGGCCCTGACGCACCGGCGCTTGTTGGTACCGAAGTGATGCACAACTTCAGCACCGCAGCCGGCCTTTACGACTACATCTCGATCGCAATGCCGCCGCAGGCTCCCGGCCTGCTGGACGAGGAAGTGTACGTGAACATCCTCGCCTACATCCTTGAGTCCAATGGTGCTCAGGCTGGCGACACGCCCCTCGACGCTGATCCGGTCAAGCTCGCAGCCATCGATCTGGCCGCGGTTACGGCCGCAGGCGCTGGTGCAGCAACCGATGCTCCCGCTGAAACCGATGCGGCTCCGGCCCCTGCAGTTCCTCAGGCTTACACCTGGGGCAAGACCCTGCCATCGATCAAGTAAGTTGAGAAATGCTTTGGACTGCTACAGCCTCCGGGCCTGAGCAGCTGAAGTGGAGGTTTATGATGACAAAGACTTATCTGAAGGCCGCTCTCGCCCTCGCCGTCAGCATGACGACGCTGATGAGCGTTGCGCATGCCCAGGGTGTTCGTGAGAACTATGCCCCGGTCACCAATGACATGGTGCTCAACCCGCCGGCCGAAGAATGGCTGAGCTGGCGCCGCACCATCGACAACCAGGGCTTCAGCCCGCTGGAGCAGATCAACCGTGACACGGTCAAGGATCTGGAACTGGCTTGGGCATGGCCGATGGCTGACGTTGGCCTCCAGGAAACCGCGCCGCTCATGCATGACGGCGTGCTGTTCCTGCAGACGAACAACAACATCGTTCAGGCTCTCGACGCCAAGACCGGCGACCTGATCTGGGAATACCGTCCGGCCCTGCACAAGGTGCCGGCTGAGTGGGGCTACCAGCTCTACCAGTCCCGTCGTCAGAAGAACTCCATCGCGCTCTACGGCGACAAGGTGATCCTGACCACGGTCGACGCCAAGATCGTGGCGCTCGAGGCGGCAACCGGCAAGGTTGTGTGGGACGTGCAGGCCTTCGACGCCAATGCGGGCTATTCCTAC
>JAAZLP010000273.1 GCA_012799265.1 Phyllobacteriaceae bacterium
ATTCGATGCGTTTTCCCGTCCGGCTCAGCCAGTTCGGGTCCTTTGGCGGCGACAAGCCACGCGCCCTTTATGCAGCCGTCGAGCCAAGCGAAGCCCTGTCACGCCTGCAAGCCGCGCAGGAACGCCTGTTGCAGATGGTCGGATTGGCGCCGGAAGGCCGCAAGTTCGTGCCGCATGTGACGCTGGCCCGGCTGCGCGGCACCTCGGCCGAAGATCTCGCGCGTTTCCTCGCCGAAGCCGCCCGGTTTGAACCCCTGAGCTTTGTGCCCGCGCGCTTTGTTCTCTATTCGAGCCGGGACTCCGTTGGTGGCGGTCCCTATGTGGTCGAGCAGGCCTATCCGCTCGCGGCCTGATCGCGCACTTGTTAGGGTAGCATTAACCCTATCGCTGCAAACCAGAGCCATCTGCCACCGCCACGCCCAATTGCCGCCGAATTTGACTTTCATTTGAAGCAAATGATGTCGAAACGCGGCGGATTTGACACCTTGGTAACCATGTTCGGTTCATGCTTGGCGGGCAGGCATTACGAACGGCAGCAGCAAGAGGATGAATTGGCAATGACGATGAAAACCGGTGGCCGCGTGATCGGGCTTGCGGTAGCAGCTGTCATGGCCCTGGCGCCGGCCGCTATGGCGCAGCAGCAGGGGCAGGCGACTGAACTGGGGACCTTCAACGCGTGGTCGGCCTATACGGCGACCGATTCCAGCGGGCAGATCTGCTTCGTCATTGGTGAGCCTCAGAAGAGCGAGCCCTCGGGCGTCAATCGTGATCCGATCAAGTTCATGATCGTGCACCGCAAGGGCATGGGTTCCAAGAACGAAGTCCAGACCCAGATCGGCTACCCCTACAACACCACCGATGCCAAGGCTTCGGCCACTATTGATGGCAAGAGCTATGTCATGGCCGCACGAGGCTCCACCGCCTGGCTCGCCTCAAGCGGCGATGAGCCCGGTTTTGTGCAGGCATTCAAGGCTGGCAATCAGCTCGTCGTGCGCGGCACCAGCCAGCGCGGAACCAATACGGTCGACACCTATTCTCTCTCCGGTGCCACCGCGGCCGTCAACGCCATCGACGCTGCCTGCAAGTAAGGTCTTGCCCGGCACGCAGCAAACGCCATAACTGGGCGCCGGGTTCTGCCCGTCGCCCTTTGCTTATCCAAGAGCCGACCATTCATGTTGCATAAAAGCGCTGCCGCCCTCGCTCTCATCCTCGCCGTTGCCGTGGCTCTGCCCGCGCAGGCGCAGTCGGCGCGCGTGCTCGGCGACTTCCGTGACTGGTCGAGCTATGCGGCAGATGAAGGCACGGGCACGATCTGCTTTGCCATGACCAAGCCGAAATCGGTGCAGCCGACGCCCTCTGGCTATGGCGAGGCCTATCTCTACGTCACCAATCGCCCCGGCGAAGACGTGGCCAATGAATTCAATGTTGTTGCCGGCTACACATTCCAGACCGGTTCCATGGCTACGGTGAGCATTGGCGGGCAGAACTTTGCCCTCTTCACCCAGGGCGATGCCGCCTGGCTCGACGATAGCGGCCAATCGGCCAATCTTGCTGCTGCAATCCGCGCCGGCTCAACCATGACCGTCTCCGGCACCGACGCCACCGGCACGACAATCGTTCAGAATTACTCTCTCTCAGGCGCCACTGCGGCCCAGCAGGCCATCAACGCCGAGTGCTGATCTGGGCATCGTCCCACTCAGTGCATGGCTGTTCAGCCCATCGTGAGGGCACGATGCTTTGCGCTTGGGCCGGTGGTATGATACACGCCGCCGACTTCCCGCATTTCCGGACCCCGTTTGCGCCATGAGCATTGCGCTGAACCTCGACCATTCCACTGCTGTCCGCACCGCTGTCGCGACGCGTCCGTCGCTGATCGGGCTCTCCAAGGCAGGCCTCGCGGAAACGCTGGTCAATCATGGCGTGGTGACCGAGAAGGAAGGCCGCATGCGCGCCAGCCAGCTCTGGAACTGGCTCTATGTGAACGGCGTCACCGACTTCGACCGCATGACCAATGTGGCCAAGCCGGTTCGGCAGAAGCTCAGCGACACCTTCAATCTCGACCGTCCGGAGATCGTCTCCGAGCAGGTCTCGATGGACGGCACCCGCAAGTGGCTCTTCCGTTTCCGCGACCCGCAGAACCCCAACATGCCGGCGGTGGAAGTCGAAACCGTCTACATTCCCGAAAGCGACCGCGGCACGCTCTGCGTCTCCTCCCAGGTTGGCTGCACGCTCACCTGCTCGTTCTGCCACACGGGCACTCAGAAGCTTGTGCGCAATCTCACCGCGGGCGAAATCCTCGGCCAGATCCTGATGGCTCGCGAGCGTCTGGGCGATTTCCCGGGCGGCAGCCGTCCGGACGACGGGGGCCTCGTGCCCGGTGGCGAAACCCGCGCCATCACCAATATCGTGATGATGGGCATGGGTGAGCCGCTCTACAATTATGACAACGTCAAACAGGCGCTGCTGATCGCCTCGGCTGGCGACGGCATGTCCATCTCCAAGCGCCGCATCACGCTCTCGACCTCGGGTGTCGTGCCCTATATCGAGCCGACCGGCCGCGAGATCGAGGTGATGCTCGCCATCTCGCTCCACGCCGTGCGCGATGACCTTCGCGACGTGCTGGTGCCGATCAACAAGAAGTGGCCGATCAAGGAGCTTCTGGACGCCTGCCGGAACTATCCGGGGCTTTCCAATGCCCGTCGCATCACCTTTGAATATGTCATGCTCGACGGCATCAATGACAGCGACGCCGAAGCCAAGGAACTGGTGCGGCTGCTGGCAGGCATTCCGGCCAAGATCAATCTCATCCCGTTCAACCCCTGGCCGGGTTCGAACTATGGCACCTCGCCCTCGAGCCGCATCGAGCGCTTTGCGGACATCGTCAATCGCGCCGGCTATGCTTCGCCGGTCCGCACGCCGCGCGGTCGCGATATCTTCGCCGCCTGCGGCCAGCTCAAGAGCGAAAGCGAACGCCTCTCCAAGAAAGAGCGCGACGCCCTGCTGACGCTCTAAGGCGCCTGTAGATTCACAGGGCGACAAAACTGAGTTAGAATATCGCCATGGATGTGAGATCGAGCAACACAGAACTGCTGGGAGTCGGCATTTACACAGTGCCGCAAGCGTCACGGCTGTCTACTGTGCCTCCTACGCGTATTAAGCGTTGGCTCAAGGGCCGAACGCGGGAATATAACGGGCAAAAAGTGTTCGATGCACCCCTGTGGGAATCCTCCTTGCCGGATGTAGATGGAACACTACATTTGTCTTTCCGCGATTTGATCGAGCTCCGTATGGTGGATCGGTTCAGGGCGCAGCGGCTGTCTATGCCATATCTTCGCAAAGTCGTTGCTGCGGCCCGGGAATTGCTGGGTGACAGCCATCCCTTTTCAACATCAAGATTTAAGACAGACGGAAAAAGACTGTATCTTGAGGTTCTTAAACGCATACAAGAACCCGAGCTTGTCGAAGTTCTGAGTGGGCAAATGGCGTTTCACTCGATTATCGCGGTAGGGCTTAAGGACGTAGAGTTCGAGGATGGGGTCGCTTCTCTTTGGAGGCCGGAGAGTGGCCGAGGAGATGTTGTAGTGGATCCTGAGCGGAGCTTTGGTCAGCCGATATTGAGTGAGTTTGGTGTCCCAACCTCAGCGATAATGCTCAGTGCAAATGCTGGCCGAACACCAAGAGAAATAAGTCGCGATTTCGAAATCTCCGAGCGTGCAGTAAAATCCGCGATTGCTTTTGAGGAGAAGTTGGCGGCTTGAAGCTCCTCTTCGACAACAATGTGTCCCCGAAGGTCGCCAGAGCGATCGGGCAATTGTTGGACGAAGGCGATGTTTCGGTGCCGTTACGTGAG
>JAAZLP010000274.1 GCA_012799265.1 Phyllobacteriaceae bacterium
AGCTTGTCCATCTGGTGCTGGGCAAAGTGGGCGATCTCGAGCTTCTTGTTGATCTTGAGCGTGCCTTCCATCACCGGAATGTCGCCGGCCAGCAGCTTGGCAAAGGTAGACTTGCCGTTACCATTGACACCGATCAGGGCGATGCGCGCATCCGGGTCAATGCGCTGGGTCACATTGCGCAGGATCACCTTGTCGCCATAGCCGGTCGACACCTTGTCCAGCGTGATCATCGGCGTCGGCAGCTCCACCTTGGGTTGCTGGAACTGGAACGGCGCTGCATGTTCATCGAACATCGCCTCGGGTGGCCGCAGCTTCTCAATCATCTTGACGCGTGCCTGCGCCTGCTTGGCCTTGGTGGCCTTCGCCTTGAACCGGTCCACGAACTTCTGCAGATGTGCGATCTGGTCCAGCGTCTTCTCGCGCTGCTTGTTGTTCAGCTCCATCTGCATCCGACGCGTCTGCTCAAACGTGTCGTAATTGCCCTTGTAATAGGTGAGCTTGCGGTGCTCGAGATGGACGATCGAGTTGACCGCCTTGTTCAGCAGGTCGCGGTCGTGGCTGATCAGGAAGACTGTGTAAGGGTAGGTGGAAAGGTATTTTTCCAGCCACAGCGTGCCTTCGAGGTCGAGATAGTTGGTCGGTTCGTCGAGCAGCAGCAGGTCTGGCTGGGAGAATAGCACCGCCGCCAGCGCCACGCGCATGCGCCAGCCGCCGGAAAGTTCGCGCGTCGGCGCGTTCTGCCGGTCCTGCTCAAAGCCCAGACCCTTGAGGATCGACGAGGCCCGTGCCTCTGCCGTATGCGCTTCAATGTCAGCCAGCCGCGTATAGATTTCACCGATGCGGTCCGGGTCGGTCGCCGTCTCGGCTTCCGCCATCAGCGCTGTGCGCTCCTTGTCGGCGGCCAGCACCACGTCCAGCACGGTCTCGTCACCCGCGGGCGCTTCCTGCGCCACCGCGCCAATACGCGCTTTCTTGTTGACTTCGATCGAGCCGGAATCAGCCCCGATATGCCCCTGGATCAGATGGAACAGGGTCGTCTTACCCGTCCCGTTCTTCCCCACAAAGCCCGCCTTGGCCCCATCAGGCAGCACAAAGGACGCATCCTCAAACAGCACACGGCCCTGGATTCGATAGGTGAGGTTATTGATAACAAGCATCGGTGCAGCAGTCTGTGGAGAGGGCAGGGCTCAAGGAAGGGGCCAGCCTGCGTCAAAGAGTTGACTGTTCGATAAGGTCAAGCACCTGACATAGCAACCGCCACGCGCCCCAAACGTGCCGCTTTGTCGCGTTAGACGGTCAGCTATAATCAGTTCCCGGTCACACTACCTCGAGTTTTTGATGAAGCCCGTCGCCCTTATTGTCGCCGCTACCCTTGCCTTGGCCATCTCTGCCCCCGCTATGGCGCAGCAGCCCTTTGAACTCGACGATCTGGATGCGGACCGAACTTCGGGCGGGATTGAGATTGAGTTCGAATATGATGGCAGCGCTTGCGAGGAAGTAGGGGCTGCGGAAGTCGGCGCGCAAGTCGGCGGCACGCTCTCGGTCAATTTCCCGATCAAGGCCACGGCAGAAGTCTGCACGAGGCAGATCGTCGAGATTGACGTCGAACAGACCGTTGCAGCAGATGCAGGGGTGACCCGAGTTGACGTGACTCTCACTTCTCCCGACGGCATCGTCATTGGTGCAGGCTCGGCCGACGTCGACAACGACTAACGTCGCCGGGCCGCTTCACGCAGGCGGCACGTCCTTCTGTCTACCAGCAGGCATTTTCCACGGTGTCGATAGCCGCTTTCGCGCCCTCGGCAGAAAACGTCGCGGACTTGTCGAAGTAGCTGACGTTGATCTCGCCGCGCGCTTGGTAGATGGCTTGGTAAAGCTCCATGAACCCTTCGTACCCGGCCTGACATTCCGAAGAGATGCTCTCGTAGCCTTCCCAGTTCATGAAGTCGAACTCGTGCGTGCCATATTGCACGCCGTCGATGATAAACACGGGTAAGACAACATCCGCATAGCTTGCGCCTTCATCCCAGTTCGCGTCCGAGATGACATAGATAGTCAGCAAGGCGAGTGCCGGATAGCACTCAAAAGTCAGGTTCAGTCCTGACTTTGCGTCAGTCTGGTATGCGATGACGAGTGGATCCTCTGGGGATATGGTCGCGCTGACCCAGGGTGCCGCGGACGAGGCGCCGCATGTCAGCAGAATTGCGGAAAGGCCAAGCAAGTGACGCATGCATCCTCCTGTGTCTGGCGATAGTGATCCGGGTGCAATGGTGACGCAGCCTCCAATCAAGGGTGACATCTTGCCTGCGTCAGGCTCTGCCGCTACAAGGCGCCATCTTCAAACACAGACCTATTCAAGGACATGACCGCCATGGCGATCGAACGTACCTTCTCCATCATCAAGCCCGATGCCGTCCGCCGCAACCTCATCGGCCAGATCATCGCAAAGTTCGAAGAGAACGGTCTGCGCCCGATCGCTCTGAAGAAGATCCACATGACCCGCGAACAGGCCGAAGGCTTCTACGCTGTTCACAAGGAACGCCCCTTCTTCGGCGAACTCGTTGAGCAGATGATCGCATCGCCGGTCGTCGTTCAGGTTCTGGAAGGCGAAAACGCCATCCTGAAGAACCGCGAAATCATGGGCGCAACCAACCCGGAAAACGCTGCCGAAGGCACCATCCGTAAGCTTTTCGCTCTGTCCGTTGGCGAAAACTCGGTCCACGGTTCGGACGCTCCGGAAACCGCTGCCCAGGAAATCAAGTTCTTCTTCTCTGACGAAGAGCTCGTTGGGTAAGACCCGACGGCGGGCTTCGGCCAGCCGGTAAATCGCTCCGGTGGAGCGATTTAAGGGGCGAACGCCCTGAGCCCTGCGAAGGGCCGGTGCCGCCCCAACGCTCTCAGCCATGCGAGGGACAAGTGCCCTCCATGCGCCAGGGCGCCTTGCGGAGCGCAGGGCATCCAGATAGAGAGCACCCATCAGGCCGCCCGCCGGGCGGCCTTTTTCATTGCCTGTGGCGAACCCGTAGGCAGCAAAGGCATTGCTCTCCGAATGGATGGAGAGCTGTCATCCAACAGCCCTCAAAATTGCGAAGATGCCCAACGAATGCACTGGGTGTCGCGCTTGCCGGGGCTATTCCGCTTTTAGAAAGCCCTGAATGTCACTACCCGAAACTATCCCCGCCCCGTTGACCCGCGCGCTTGAAGCCAAGGGCTATGCCGAGCTGACGCCGGTACAGTCGGCTGTCATCGAAGCCGAAACCGAAGGCCAGGACCTCCTCGTCTCCGCCCAAACCGGCTCGGGCAAGACCGTCGCTTTTGGTCTGGCAATCGCGCCGACCCTGCTCGACGGTGCGGACATGCTGCCCCCGCCGGGTGCCCCGCTGGCACTGGTCATTGCCCCGACGCGCGAACTCGCCATGCAGGTTCAGCGCGAGCTGAGCTGGCTCTATGCCGAAACCGGCGCCCAGACAGCGCAGGGCGTTGGCGGCATGGATCAGCGCACCGAACGGCGCGCGCTCGAACGTGGCGCCCATATTGTTGTTGGCACGCCGGGCCGTCTTCGCGACCACATCACCCGCGGCGCGCTCGACATGTCGGCCCTTCGTGCAGTCATCCTCGACGAAGCCGATGAAATGCTCGATCTCGGCTTCCGCGAAGATCTCGAATTCATTCTCGCCGCCGCGCCGGAAGAGCGCCGCACGCTGCTCTTCTCCGCCACCGTGCCGCGTCCGATCGCCGAGCTGGCCAAGACGTTCCAGAAAGATGCCCTGCGCATCAATGCTGCCAGCACCGGCACCCAGCATGCTGACATCGAATACAAACTCATGGCCGTGCCAGTGGCCGAGCGTGAAAACGCCGTCATCAACACGCTGCTCTGGTACGAAAGCACCAATACCATCGTCTTCGCGTCCACCCGCGAAGCGGTGAAACATCTCTCGGCGCGCCTGCATAACCGTGGCTTCGACGTGGTGACGCTCTCGGGCGAACTCACCCAGTCCGAACGCACCAACGCCCTGCAATCCATGCGCGATGGCCGCGCCCGCATCTGTGTTGCCACCGACGTTGCCGCCCGCGGTATCGACTTGCCCAATCTCGATCTCGTCATTCACGCCGACCTGCCGATGAATGCCGAGA
>JAAZLP010000275.1 GCA_012799265.1 Phyllobacteriaceae bacterium
ATACGGATCGTAGACTTACGACGGCCATAATAGCCCTCGGCGGCCTTCAAGACCTTCTTGTGACGGGCGTGGGCGGTTACGCCTCTTTTTACGCGTGCCATTTATTGGTGTCCTTCCAGCTTAGCGGTTGTACGGCATGTACCACTTCACCAGACCCTCGTCGCCCTTGGACAGGATCTTGGTGCCGCGGTTGGTGCGGATGTACTTTGCGTTGTGGCTGATAAGGCGGTGACGCTTGCCGGCAACGCCGGCCTTCACCTTGCCGGTGGCGGTGAAGCTGAAACGCTTCTTGGCGCCGGACTTGGTCTTCATCTTGGGCATTTTGCGGGTCCTTTAGAGTATTCGGATGGATTGAGGCCCATCGCATTCAAGAACCGCCACGGCATGCCTTTTGGCCGGGCGGTCCGGAGAATGGGGGGTCTATAGGGGGAATCCGTCAGAGTGGCAAGGGCGAAGAGGACGCAGAGTCGGGGAGGTTGGGCAATTTCCGTCCTCGGACCTGATCCGAGGGCCGTTGTCAGCGCCTGCTAAGTTGCCAGTGGCCCTCGGGTCAGGCCCGAGGGCGGAGCGGTGGTGGCGCGGACAGCGTGCCCGACGCGGCTTCACTTCGCCTGGGCAGCGGCGAGCATGGGCTCGAGATGATCCTCAAAGAGAAGACCGGGCTTTGCGGCCAAAGCTGCGGCATAGGCGGCTTCGGCGTCGAGGGAAACGCGCAGAAAACCGGCGACGCCGGTAACGTCTTCATCCTTGAGGCCGTAATAGCCGCTTTCGAGGCGCCTCAGGATTTCACGCTTGGAGCGGATCATGCCGGTGGCGACATCCTTGCCATTGCTCATTGAGCCATCGCGCTTGATGTAGTCATGAAGCGGCGTGCCGAGGTGATAGCTTTCCGGGATGGTGCGATAGAGCTGGAGCAGGAATTCGAGGTCCGTCATATTGCTCATGCTCGGATCATAGCGGCCAGTGCCGCGGCGCCGATCCCAGACGATCATCGAATCCATCGAGACGCTCACCCATTTGTGTTCGCCCGGCGTCAGCACACGATCGGGCCCGTCACCGACATGGCGGAGATGGGCAAACTCGGTGGTCATGACGTCGAGCGCGGTGGTGACAATGCCGTAATCGGCGAGCGCGGCGACCGCCATTTCCAGCTTTTTGGGTTTCAGCCGGTCGTCGGCATCAAGGATGGCGGCATAGGGCGTTTCGAGCTGGGCGAGTGCCACATTGCGGGTCGCCGAGGCGCCAAGGCCGATGCCGCCGCTGGTGACGAAGACCTGCCGCGGGTCGCTGAGGTTCCGTTGGGCGAGGAAGCCCTCATAGTCAAAGCCGTCATCGGCGATGATCCAGTGCTGCCAGTCGCCATGCGTCTGGTTGAGAACGCTCTCGACGGTCGCGGGAAGCGTATCCTGGGCCCTGTAGGCGGGGGTGATGACGGCGACGGTCTTGGTCACGACAGGTTCTCCCGAAAACCTTGAACAAAAGCCTGATCGACCCATATCTGGCCCATGCCACTGATGCCACTCTCTTCGGGTCGGCGGCGTACGTTGCTTGACGATCAAGGACGCATTGATGACGCGCATATCGGTTTTTTCCGCGCCATTCCTCCTGGGCTTTGACAGTTTCGAGGAGCGCATCGACCGGCTGGCCCGGTCGGCTGACGGCTATCCGCCCTATAATATCGAGCGGAGCCAGACTGCCGATGGCGCCGAGCGCTTCCTGATCTCCATTGCCGTAGCCGGGTTTGCCCAAGCGGATCTGGAGGTTATGGTGGAAGACAACCAGCTCCAGGTGCGCGGAAAGCAGGAGGATGACCCTTCGCGCGACTACCTGCACCGGGGCATCGCCGCCCGCCAGTTCCAGCGCAGCTTCCTTCTTGCCGACGGCATGGAAGTAAAAGATGCAACTCTGGGGCATGGCATGCTCGTTATAAGTCTTGAGCGGCCGCAAGCCGCCAAGATCGCCCGTAAAATAGACATTCGCTCAGTGTGAGGAAGAAAGGGCCGAGAAATGATGGAAAAACGTGATCCGGCGACCGAATCCGCCAATCCGCTAAAGGACCTGACGCGCGCCCAGTTCGCCGCGCTGGGTGGCGATGCCGTCGCCTATGTCAAATCGGTGAACGGCCTGCTGCTCTCCAGCATGATCGAGGACGCCCAGTTTGACGCCAGCGCCCAATATCAGCTGGTGATGTCCGCCGACGGCACCCCGCTGATGGTGGCCGATACCAGCGAAGCCGTGGCCGAATGGCTTGGCGACCAGTCGATCGGTGTCGCGACGCTGCACTGAAGGCAGCCAGAAGAGATTTCTGCAATGCCCGCCCCGCAAGGGCGGGCATTTGCTTTTTCAGCGGTCGAGCTGGAAGCGCTCGAAGCGGCCTAGCTCGGCGTCGATGGCTTCTTTTTCCGCTGCGCCAACGTCTTCCAGCCAGGTCCATTTCTGGATCAGCAGACTGCCCGCGACGCGATCGGTCTTGAGATCGGCGACTGCGACGACGCGGTCATCGAGCAGGACCGGCAGGCTTAAATAGCCATATTGGCGCTTGGCCGCCGGCACATAGGCTTCAAAGAGGTGGTCATAGCCAAAGAAGAGTTTGAGGCGCTTGCGCTGGATGATCAGCGGATCAAAGGGGGAGAGGATGTGTACGCGCCCTGAGGGTGGCGGCGGAGCCAGATCCAGCGCTTCGGGCGTCGTCCACTGGGCGGTCTTCCCAGCGCCGTCCAGGGTCACGGGAACAAGCTGGCGGCGCTTGACCCGGGCCTCGATCAGCTCGTGCACCGCCTTTTTGGCCTTGGCGTTGAGATGGCAGATGGAATCGAGGCTGACGACGCCCTGACTGGTGAGGGCGCGGTCGAGGAGATAGGCGGTCACCTGTCGCTCGGTGGCGGGGCGGGGAGGCTTGTCCCAGCCGAAATGGCGCTGTGTGAGATCATATGTCTTGAGCATGCCCTCGCGCGCCGAGATCGCCACGAGCCCCTGATAGAACATCATTTGCAGCACGCGCTTTGAAGGCTTGCGGCTGCCCCAGGCATGGGTCTTTTCGACGAGTACATCATCGTCGATGTCGCGGATGGAGAACGGGCCCTCGGTCTTGAGGCGCTTGCTCATCGCAGCGACCTCGGCCTTGGTCACCGAGCCGAACCAGGAACTGGGATTGTCGCGATAGGCCTTCATCGTCGGGATGAAGAAGGAAAAATCCTCGACCGGGACGTAGCTCAGGGCGTGGGTCCAATATTCGAAGATCGATTTTTGGCTGCTCTGCAGCGTCGCGAGATCGCTGCGGCGATAGGAGGGGATGCGGGAAAAGAGAATGTGGTGGTGGCAGCGCTCAATGACATTGATGGTGTCGATCTGCACGTAACCGAGTTGCCGGATGGCTGCCTGCACGGCATCGGGGCCGGACCCGAAGGGTTCCACCAAATCAAGCCGCTGCGCGTGGAGCCATGTGGCGCGGGCCTGGGCCGGGGAGAGATGAAGTGGTGCGCGTGTCACAACGGGTCCGAATCGAACGAACGGGGAACGCCAGCATGTCTGGGCGTCCCTTTCTGTTCAAGTCGCCACCGCGTCCGCGACCAGTCTAGAAGCTGAGTTTTAGTCCCACGCTTGCCGCATGGGAGACAGTCTCACCCTGGATCTGGGCGCCGTAGCGGCCAAAAAAGCTCATGCCTGATACGGTGGTGCTGGTGAGATTAAACGCGCCGCCGAAGCGAACAATGTTGGGGTCGAGATGACCCGTCGTGGTGGTTATTGGCCGCCCCAACAATGTCGCGGTGCTGTTGAGATCGGTATCGCCCAGCAGACGGGAGTAGGACGCGTCCAAAAGAAAGGTCAGATCACTGTCGTCAAGCGCGATTGGCAGGGATTGAAAACGCAGGCCCAGCCCGATCTCGGCCTGGCTGTATTCGTGCGCAGCAAGCTCGAGGCCAAAGACACCCGCGCCGGTTTCCTGCGCTGCGCCCACTTGTTGATGCCGCGCCATGAGAAGCGCGTAGGGCGAAAAGGCCCCGACATCAGGGACATCGAAGCGGTGTCCGAATTCGCCGCCCGCTTCGAGGCCAATGCCCGAAAAATGCGCACTGCCGGAGGGCGAAGAACTGGTTCCGGTGGCGCCCGAAATGGTGTTGCGCGTTATGGCCTGGCTCAGGCTGGCCGCCTGTGCCGTGCCATCGAAGAACCAGCCGTCCCGGGTCCAATGCCCATAAAAGCCAAGATGGAGGTTCTGCGAGATGCCGGAATTGTCAGCACCGGCCTGTTGGGTCGTCGCGGCGGTGAAGCCAGCGCCCAGGCCAAACCGGAAGTCTTTGGACGCATAAAGGTCAAGCCCGGCAACACCGCCAACCACCTGATTGGTGTGATCGGCGGAAATCTGGGCGCCGAACATTGGCGTGAACCAGGCTTGGCGCTGCACCGGATCGAGCATGGCGTCGGCAATGGCTGCCGAAGCAGCGCCACCTGTAGGCGCGACATAGGTGTTTGGCTCGAGCGGGGTTGTGCGGGTGATATCGCCCGAAGCATGAGTCCGTAGAACGTCGGTGACGTCAGACATGGCGCGCAGGCGGGCCTGGGTCGCAGCTGTATAGACCGTGGCTGTTTCGGGATTGATGCTGTCGACCACATTGCGCAGGTTCAGCATGCCCCAGCCAAAGACGCTGTCGATGCCAGGGGCGCCGATGTCTGTAGCGGTTTGCAGAATGAGGCTGGCGAGTTCGGCGTTGGTGGCCTGTGGAAACATCTGCGCAGCGATGGCGACGGCGCCGGTGACATGCGGCGTGGCCATTGAGGTGCCGGAAATCGCGGCATACCGGTTGTCCCCATCATGATAAGCCGACCAGATGGCGTCGTCGGTCCCGGCACCTTCACCCCCCGGTGCGGTCAGGCACCACATTGCCGCAAGCCCGCAATGGTTCGCGTAGCTCGCCCGGGAGCCGCTTGGGCCGACAGCGGTGACCGCGAGCCAGAGATCCTGCAGTTCCGGGTATAGATAGGGTAGCCCCGCATAGGCCCCTGGTTGGGTCTGGTTGTAATTGTCGGTCGCAAAGATTTGCAGCGCGCCCAGACTGGCGCCTTCGAACAGCGCCGCCATCGTATGGGGTTGTACCGCTTCCATGAATGCGCGCGTGGCGTCGGTAATCTTGAAAGTCGATCCGTTTGCACGCAATGACCAGGAATTGTTGAAGATCCGGACGCCCTTGGCGTAAGCCCACCGATAGGCATCGGCGGCCTCAAAATCCGGTTTGCCCACGGCATTGAGACTATAGAGCAGGGCTCCGGGCGCTACGCCGACGTTGCGGCCCGCAACCGTGCCGGCCACATGGGTGCCGTGCATTTGAGGACCGGCAAAGGGAAGCGAGCCGCCTCCATTGTAACCACCGAGAAATCGGTCGCGGTACTCGTTATGGGTCGCCCTGGCTGCCTCATCGTAGATGCCCACGACCACTCCAGCGCCGGTAAAACCGCGCTCAAAAGCGTAGGCCCGCCCAATCATGTCGTGGCCCCACAGGGGTTGGGCTGTAGCAGGCACGGACCCCGCAAGAGAAAGAGCGATGGTCACGGCGCCAAATATTGCCGCGTGGTACCAGGGCGCGTGAGCCAAATATCTTCTCCCCTTCGTTGCCCCCTTCTGTCATCCGCAGCAAAAAATTTGAAGCAGGGTAGGTAGATGCACCGGGAGGAGGGTTCACAAAAAGTTAACGAGAGCCGCCGTGCGGCTGAGAGCTCGCGCAGAAAGCTGAGAGCCTGCAAAAAGAGGCACATATTTTGAGGCGGGGACACAAAGAGTGTCAGAAAATTGGTGGAGCCAAGCGGGATCGAACCGCTGACCTCTTGCATGCCATGCAAGCGCTCTCCCAGCTGAGCTATGGCCCCATTCCGAGCAAGTGAGCGATAAAGCTCCCTGCTACATTCTGGTGGGTTCGGAGGGTGTTAG
>JAAZLP010000276.1 GCA_012799265.1 Phyllobacteriaceae bacterium
GATCCGGCCTATTTGCGCCTCATGCACAAGTTGAAACTGGTAGAGACGCGCCCGCGGGTGGCGTCCGGGCCGACAGGAACTACGCCGATGGCCGTTGATATCTTTACCTCGCTGGACTGGTCCGAGCCACCAAAGGACTTGAGCATGCCGCTCCAGGCGCTCTGGTGGCTGAAGAAGGGTGAGTTCCGCGTGGGTCCCGAATGGGAAAAGGCGCACAACATCGTCCAGGCGATGGAGGGCGTGCAGGCTTTTGACTGGGTCCATGCGCTCATGCACTGGATCGAAGCCGACATGGGCAATGCCGACTACTGGTATCGTCGCGCCGGCAAGCGTCGGGCGACCGCAAGCGTCTCCTCCGAATGGGAGCATATCGCCGCGGCTCTCAGCGACGTGACGCGGCACCAAGTTTTCGCCAAGTTTTCAACCCTCGCGCTCCGGCGCGAGGGTTTTCTTTTTCAGGACCGCAAAGCTTCCAGCCCTGTCCTTGTGATCCGATAGGGGCCGCCCGCGCTGGACGCGATAAGGCGCTTCGATTTGAGGCGCTTGAAGAGCTCCAGCGTGCAGTCGCTGAGAAACCAGCCCTCGCGCGTTACGCAATCCACATCGATGATCCGCCGGTCGTCATCGCGCTCGGCGATGATGCGGCCACCCAAAGCCAGCGCGTTCAGCACGCGCCGCTCCATTCGAGAAATATTCATTGTAAGTCTGTTTGTCTGATGCCCTGGATAGCCAGGGACGAGCAAAGTGGACCGCCCGCCGGCATCACGCCCGGCGATCGGTTGGCTCACTCCACCCCGTCGCGACTGGACGGGGACTCAGACAATCTCAAACAGAGTAGACATGACACGCGCTATAAGTTCAGTGCGTGATTGATGCCAGCGTTGTTGTCGCGCCGGGTTGAAATCGGTTCCCGACAGGTGCAAAGCAGCATCAGTTATTCATACGAGGAAATGCACGTGACCGCCGCCAAGCTGCCCGCAGAATGCGAGACCAAGGAAGATGTACGGCTCGAGATCGACCGGATCGACCAGGCCTTGCTGACGTTGTTTGCGGAGCGGCACGCCTATGTCACCCGGATGGCCGAGATCAAGACCGACCCGCACGAGGCATTCGACCCCGTGCGGATCGAGGCCGTGATCACGAAGGTTCGCAGCCGCAGTTTGGACCTTGATCTCGATGAGGATCAGGCCGAACTTATCTGGCGCACCCTGATCGACTGGAACATCAATTTCGAGAAGGGCATCATTGCGGCGCGGCGGCGCGCCAAATAGGAGGCATAAATGCCGGGCATCAGGATACGGAAAGCCGAGGTTCTTGATGCCCCCAGATTGGCTGATATCGCCTATCGTGCCTGGGAAGCTGGTATCCTGCCAATCCTGACGAAGAAGCCAGGCATCCGCGAGGCCGAACGTCGGCGCCTGTCCCATGCTGCTGGGGAGGGATGGCCGCATACAATCGTCGCTGAGTTGGACGGCATTGTCGTGGGCTGGTGCTCGCGCATTCCCCGGCGTTCCTACATTCCCTATCTCTTCGTCATGCCCGAAATGCAGGGCCATGGCCTTGGCTCGATGCTGCTCGATCGCATGGAGGCCATGCTGGAACTCGAGGGCGCGGAGCGCATCCATCTCGAGACGCCGGCAGACCATGTGCGCGCGGTCCGATTCTACGAAAAGCAGGGCTACCGCATCCTCGCCCTGCGACCGGATGGCCGAACGGGACACGATCCCTTCATGAGCGTGCATCTGGAAAAGCGCCTCAACCCCTTTTCCGGGGAAATCGACGACGACTGAGGCCCGCACAAGCGTTGCATCGGGAGGGCAAGACGGCTAAGCACATAGCCAGATTTGCCTTGTCTTTCAGGACTGCCAAGTGACCCTCGTCGATACCCGTACCCCCGACAAGAAGCGCCTGATCTCCGGTTCCACCGGCGATTGGGAAGTGATCATCGGCATGGAAGTGCACGCCCAGGTGACCAGCGAAAGCAAGCTGTTCTCGGGCTCGTCGACGGCCTTCGGCAATCCGCCAAACGCCAATGTCAGCTTTGTTGACGCGGCCATGCCCGGCATGCTGCCGACTATCAACGAAGAATGCGTGCGCCAGGCCGTGCGCACGGGTCTCGGCCTCAAGGCCCAGATCAACAAGCGCTCGGTTTTCGATCGCAAGAACTATTTCTATCCTGACCTGCCGCAGGGCTATCAGATTTCCCAGTTCAAGGACCCGATCGTCGGCGAGGGCAAGGTGCTGCTCGACGTCGATGGCTAGCAGATCGAGATCGGTATCGAGCGCCTGCACCTGGAGCAGGACGCCGGCAAGTCGATCCATGACCAGCATCCGAACATGAGCTATGTCGACCTCAACCGGTCGGGCGTGGCGCTGATGGAGATTGTGTCGAAGCCCGACCTGCGTTCCTCGGAAGAGGCCAAGGCCTATCTCTCCAAGCTGCGCACCATCCTGCGGTATCTCGGCACCTGCGACGGCAATATGGAGCAGGGCTCCATGCGTGCTGACGTGAACGTCTCGGTCCGCCGTCCAGGCGGTGAATTTGGCACCCGCTGCGAGATCAAGAACGTCAATTCCATCCGTTTTGCCGGCCAGGCCATCGAATATGAAGCCCGTCGCCAGATCGACATTCTGGAAGGTGGTGGCACGGTGGATCAGGAAACCCGTCTCTTCGACCCGAAGAATGGGGAGACCCGTTCCATGCGCTCCAAGGAAGAAGCGCATGACTACCGCTATTTCCCCGATCCGGATCTGCTGCCGCTCGAATTCGACGATGCCTTCATCGAAGAGCTTGCCAAGCACCTGCCGGAGCTTCCAGACGAAAAGCAGGCGCGCTTCATCCGCGACTATGGTGTGACAGCATATGACGCCATGGTGCTGACGCTCGAGCGCGAAACGGCGGACTATTACGAAGCCTGCGTGGCTTTTGGGGGCACGAAGCGCGACGGCAAGGCCGTGGCCAATATCCTCAACGGCGACGTCGCTGCCTTCGCCAACAGCCAGGGTCTGGCTGTGTGGGAAACCCATCTCCAGCCGGCACAGATCGCCGGTCTCGTCGACCTCATCGCCGGCGGCACGATTTCGTCCAAGGGTGGCAAGGACGTCCTGCAGATTCTCATCGCTGAAGAGCCCGAGGGTAATCCGGCCGAGATCGTGGAACGTCGTGGCCTCAAGCAGGTGACTGATCTCGGCGCGATCGAAAAGATCGTCGACGAAATCATCGCTGCCAATCCCGACCAGGTCGAAAAGGTGAAGGCCAAGCCGACCATGATCGGCTGGTTCGTCGGTCAGGCCATGAAGGCGTCGGGCGGCAAGGCCAACCCGCAGGCGCTGAACGAGCTGATGAAGCAGAAGCTCGGGATTGAATAGAGTGACTGAACAGAGTGACAAGGACCGTCAGGTCCGCTCGACTTCCATCGGCGCCGCCTTTGTAGGCCACAAGGCGCCGTGGATCATCCGTCTGATTGGCAAGCTCTTCAGCGGCGTGATCCTCATCCCGGTGATTGCCACTATGGCCGCGTCGCTTGCGCTCATGATCTATGGCGCCATGGAGACATGGCATTTCCTCGATGGCCTGTTCTTCTCGGTCGATCACCGATTGAGCCACGACGAGGCGCTCCTTCATGCCATCGAGCTGGTGGACCTCTTCCTCCTCGCCACTGTGGTGCAGGTGGTGTCGCTGGGGCTCTATCAGCTCTATTTTGATCAGGACCTTGAGCTGCCGAACTGGCTGCGCATTCGTACGCTGGACGACCTCAAGTCCAAGCTGGTCGGCGTCGCCGTGACTGTGCTGGCCGTCTATTTCCTCGGCCGTGCGATCACGTCTGCCGGTGGGATCGACATCCTCTATCTCGGTGGTGCAGCGGCTCTGGTCATTGCGGCGCTGACCTATTTTCTGAGCAAGATCCACTCAAGCCATTGATCCGGCGTATGGATTGAAATCATGGCCCGGCTCCAGCGGTAACGCGGGGTCGGGCTTTTCTGTTTCCTGACCGTGTCCATGGCAAAGCTGCGGCATTTCAGGCGTATAAACCCAAGTTTATGGCCCTAAACCGAGGGACCATGGATACCTGCCTAAACCTTGGGTGAATGGGAATGCGTCGCCGGATCACTGCTCTTCGGGACAGCCGACACGAGAGACGTCGGCCCACACCAAGGAGACTATTGATGAAAATTCAGCTGGTAAGTGTTCTCGCTCTGATCATGGCATCGACGACCATGGCTCATGCGGCCTCCATCACGCCGGATCAGCTCGCAGCTCAGTACAAGGCAGAGGGCTACACGCGGATCGAGGTTGAATATTCACCGAGGCGCGCCGAAGTCGAGGCGATCAGGGACGGTATGAAGGTGGAAGTTCTTTATGACCTTCTGTCCGGTGCGGTCCTCAAAGAGGAACGTGAACGGGTCGACGACGATGACAATACCAAGCCGGGGGTGTTCATTCGTGCAGACGACGACCTCGATGATGACGATGATGACTGGGATGACGACGATCGTTACGAAGATGATGACGACCGGGACGATGATGATGATCGCGACGACGACTGATCTCTTGGCGATTGAGGGGGCCGGCAATGCTGGCCTCCTGTCGTTGTTGGCGCAGAACCGCTGGGATTAATTTGGCCATGAAGCGTCGAACTCTCCTCCTTGGCTCCGTCGCAACTCTGGCGATGTTTCCGATCTCTGCTCAGGCCGCGGCGGTCGATGACATCGTCGCGCAACTGGCGGCGCAGGGCTTTGCCGACATTGAGGTGACGAGCACCATGCTGGGTCGCGTGCGCATCCTCGCCAGGCGCAACGGGCGACTGCGGGAGCTCATCGTCAATCCCCGCACCGGCGAAGTTCTGCGCGATGTCTGGATATCCGACCGCGACGACGATGATGATCACGACGAAGACGATGATCGTGATGATGATGACGAAGACGACGATGATGACGAAGATGATAGCGATGATGATGACGATTGAGGCCGCACGCCCATGAATCCGCGTTTCTGGATCATCATTGCCATTCTCGCTGTCCAGGTATTCAGCGCCGTGTTCTTCATCGGCGATATCCTGTCGTCCTATCTGCCTGTGTGGTCCGAACCTCTGCCATGGGAGGTGCGAGAATGGCTCGAAATCGGCGCCGCGGCGGGTCTAACCATAGGGGTTGGATTCGGCCTCGTATCGCTGTGGCGTATCGATAAGCAGCGGCGCATGGCAGAGGAGCGTCTTCGTCGGGCGTCGAGCGACTTCTCGGAACTTCTGCTGGAGCGGTTCGCTGAGTGGCGGCTGACGCCAGCAGAGGCCGATGTGGCGCTGTTTGCAGTCAAAGGCCTGTCTACAGCCGAAATCGCAACGCTACGCGGCACGTCGGAAGGCACCATCAAGGCGCAGACCAATGCGATCTATCGCAAGGCCGGGGTCGCCAACCGGCCCCAGTTGCTCTCACTTTTTATCGATGACCTGATGCGAGACGACATGCAGCTCCAGCCACCGGCTGAACCGACTTCCTTGCCGGCGCCAGAAAAGACAATTTGAGGTTCGACCTCACGGATTGATATCGTGGCCCGGCTCCGGCGGTAACGCGGGGTCAGGCTTTTCTGTATCCTGGTCATGGCGCAGCGGCGACGTGTGCGGGTTGTCGGCGTCGCCCACAGGAAGATTGACCGGCATGGGTGGCACCGGCTCAGGCCGCTGATGCGGCACGTCCGGATCGTGCTCGTGCGGGTCGGCCATTTCAAATCTCCCGTGGCGGCAGGTCGTGGCCCGGATCGGGCGCGATCTCGGGATTGCTCGGGGGGATGGGGTCTTCGACTGGCTGTTCGGGCCGGGGAAATTCTTCCGGAATGGGCGGCACCGGATCGACCGGCTGCGGCTGGGGCGGCTCAGGCTGCGGGATGATTTCCGGGAAGGGACGCGGATCGATATCGGGTTTTGGGTCGGGCATCAGACACCTCCACCGGATCAACGGGGGGCGACCCTGCGGGTTCCCGGATGGGTCTAGCGCTTGCCAACCGCCATTTGCGCGCGAACCTGCGGGTCAGCGTCGAGAAAGTCCGGCTCCACGCTGGCACCAACCGCATCAAAATAGCGGCTGAGGAAATTCCGGAAGGATGCCGCAAGAGCGATGTCGGCGATGTTGAGGTCCGTAAAGCCCACGAGCCGTAGCTTCTCGATGTCCGTGGCCGTGATCTTCGACGCGTCGCGCGTGATCTGTTCGGCATAGGCCAGCATCGCGACCTGCTGCTCACTCAAACCGGCATTGCGATAGTCGGCCTGGATGGCGAGCGCCTGTTCACGGCTGAGCATGCCGCACTGCGACTTGAAATAGACGTGCGAGCAATAGCTCGAGGGCACATATCTTGCGGCGATGAACGTGATCAGACGGAAATTCAGCAGGCCCAGCGAGAACCCGTCGCGCATCTGGTGCAGCAGGTTTTCGATCGGCACCAACATGTCTGGCCGCGCCGACCAACACTGGGTGGCCTCCATGACCCGGCCCATTGAGGCCATCTCGGCGTCGTAGATTGCAGCCATTTCGCCGGTGGCGTCGGCCGGTTCGACCGTCTTGATGTACATGACATGGACCTCCCGTCGCCGGATCGTCGCCGACGATGGAAGCGATCCTATGTCAGACGCTGGCGCCTTTCCAGAGATAGCGGATACGGCCGTCGATGAAGAGAAGGCCGAAGAAGATGACCAGCATACCCAAAATCTGGATCGGCAGGATGGATTCGCCCAGCACCGTTACGCCAATCAGCAGGGCCGATATCGGGGCGATGAAAGTGGTGGTGGCGAAGTTCGTCGCGCCCACCCGCGGCAGGATGCGGTACATGATCTGGAAGGTGAAGGCGGTCGAGAGCAGGCCAATGGCAAGCGCCGCGCCCCAGGTTTCGGCGCGCGTGATGACGGGTACGCCCTCGGTAAGGAAAGCCACCGGGATGGCAACGATGGCGGAGCCGGTCAGCGCGATCGAAGCGAAAGCTGTCGGCTCGATGTGCTTGTAACTGCGGGTGATGTTGAGCGACAGCGCATAGCAGAGCGTGGCGCCGAGGCATGCCATGACGGCCCATAGCTGGGAAGCGCCGCCCGATGAGAGCGCGGGCGACACCAGGATCGCGGCACCGACAAAGCCGATGCCGACACCGGTGAATTTGGTTGGTGTCGATTTCTCTCCGCCGATCCAGAAATGCGAAATGACGGCCGTTACCATGGGGGTCAGGGCATTGATGATGGCCGCGATGCCACTGGCGAGATGCGCCTGGGCAAGGGGAAACAGCGCAAAGGGTATGGCATAGGCGATAACGCCGAGGCCCGCGAGCTGCAGCCACAGCATTGGATCGCGCGGCACCGACTTCTTCAGCGCCAGCATGACGGCCCAGCAGGCAAGCGCGCCGATGGAGACGCGCAGTGCGGTCACCCAGATCGGGCCAATCTCCCGAATGAGAATGGCGTTGAACACAAAGGAACAACCCCAGATAGCGCCAAGCAGAATGATCCAGAACCAGTCGCGCAGACTCATCGCAATGCCTTCATCGAAAATCGGCAGCACGCTACGCCCGGCCAGAACAAAGGTCGAACCGATTTTGACGATGGCGCCCATCAATTGCGGTGATGGCGGCTAGAGGCAAACCTCGCCATTGGCAAGCATGCGCAGGGCGTCGGGGTAGATGCGGTGTTCTTCCACCAGAACGCGGGCGGAAAGCGTCGCGGGCGTATCGCCCTCAAGAACCGGAACGCGCGCCTGTAGAATTGCCGGACCTTCGTCGAGCCCGGGGGTCACGAAGTGGACCGTGCAGCCGTGTTCGCTCACGCCGTCCGCCAGAACGCGCTCATGGGTGTCGAGACCCTTGTAGTCCGGGAGCAGGGACGGATGGATGTTGATCATCCGACCCATCCAGCGATTGACGAAATCCTCGCCCAGAATGCGCATGAACCCGGCAAGGCAGACATAGTCCGCCTCCCAGCTTTCGAGAATCTGGGTCATCGTGTCTTCGAACATTTCCCGCATCGGGAACTTGCTCTGCGCCAGGGATGCCGTAGCAATCCCATGCGAGGCCGCTATCTCGAGGCCCGGAGCAGCTGCGCGGTTGGAAAGAACCCCAACGATTTCAGCAGGATAATCCGGCGACTTGGCAGCGTCGATGAGCGCGGACATGTTTGATCCGCGCCCTGAGATCAGGATGGCGACCTTCTTGCGGCTCACAGTGCCAGCTTGCCCCGGAAGGTGACCGGCTCGTCGGCGCGATTGGTCAGAGTCCCGACGATGGCGGCTGTTTCGCCGGACTTCGTCAGGTGATCCACCAGCTTCTCTGCATCCTCAGGCGACACCGCCACCAGCATGCCAACGCCGCAATTGAAGGTGCGCAGCATTTCGCGCTCGCTCATGCCGCCCACCTTGGAGAGCCAACCGAAGACAGGCGGCACGGTGACGGCGCCAAGATCAATGTCAGCGGCCAGTTCATCAGGCAGCACGCGCGGAATATTGTCGATGAAGCCACCACCCGTAATGTGGGCCAGCGCCTTGATAGCAAGGCCGTCGCGAAGGGCGGTCAGGAGCGGCTTCACATAAATTCGGGTCGGCTCGAGAAGCGCAGCGGCCAGCGTCCGGTCGGTGGCGAAGGGGGCAGGGGCATTCCAGGCGAGGCCGGAAAGCTCCACGATCTTGCGCACCAGCGAATAGCCATTGGAGTGGACGCCCGACGAGGCGACAGCAACGAGAACGTCGCCAGCGGCAATATCCTTGCGCGGGAGAAGCGCGTTGCGCTCGGCAGCGCCGACGGCAAAGCCGGCGAGGTCATAGTCGCCGCCATGATACATGCCCGGCATCTCGGCCGTTTCGCCGCCGATCAGCGCGCACCCCGCGAGGCGGCAGCCATGGGCAATACCTTCGACGATCGATGTTGCCTGCGCGACATCCAGCTTACCGGTGGCGAGGTAGTCGAGGAAGAACAGCGGCTCGGCGCC
>JAAZLP010000277.1 GCA_012799265.1 Phyllobacteriaceae bacterium
ACTTGATGGCCTCCCTTTTTTAAAAACGCTTTCATAATATTTTAAAACTTTTTGTCGAATGAACATTATACCTTTATAGTATACTTAAAAACAACTTAAGACAAGACATTTTTCCTATTTTATCTATCAGCTTAAGTCGTTTAGACTATGTATTATTTATCGGACATAATTAATTAATTTTAATATGTACTTTTGTCACATTTTATAAAATTATCTAATTTCTCATACAAAATATTACATGTTTTAAAAGTAAAAGGCTTAATTCACAACTAACCTCTTAGTTATGAATTAAGCCTAATTTAAACCTATTAGTTTTTATCGATTTAACCCGCAGTCCAGCCACCATCAGCTGTAATAATAGCGCCGTTAACAAAGCTTGAAGCGTCAGATGCCAGGAATAGCGCAACTTCAGCAATTTCTTCTGGTTGACCAATCGGTGCTGTACCTCCGCCAATTGATCCAATTGCTTTACTTCCTAACTCATGCGGTTCTGTAATTGTTGATTGAATGTTAGTTGCTACTCCACCTGGTGCAATTGCATTAGCACGGATCTTGCCGTGAATACCATATGTTGCAGCGATATTTTTAGTTAATCCTAGTAAGCCATGCTTAGATGATACATAAGCTGCACCACCACGAACTCCGAATAAGCCACCAATTGAAGCGTTGTTGATGATCACACCACCGTTTTCTTGCTTCTCCATCACTTTAATGGCTGCACGTGCCGCTTTAAATGGCCCAGTTAAATTTATTTGAATAATTCGATCCCATAGCTCATCTGTTAAATCACCAACAGGAACAAAATTATCCATAATTCCAGCGTTATTCACTAAAACATCAAGTGATCCGTAACGTTCAATTGCTTCATGAACCATTTGATCAATATCTTCTTGGTTACCAATATTACTTACTAATCCAACAGCTTCACCACCAGCTTCAGTGATCGACTGTACCACTGGATCAAGTAATTCTTTATTGATATCTGTAGCAACAACCTTTGCACCTTCAGCGGCAAACTTCTTAGCAATCGCTTCACCCATACCAGCAGCTGCACCTGTTACAATGACCGTTTTACCTGATAACTTCATGTGAACACGTCCTTTAGATTAATATTTTTATAATTTCTAGTTCATTATATTTCTAATCTATAAAAATAACAATCTATTTGTGAAACATTTCGCAAAAAGTTCATAAAAACAACACTGACCGCTGTTTTGATCAGTGTTTTGTTTGTTTTATATGGAGCATAGCGGGATCGAACCGCTGACCTCTTGCATGCCATGCAAGCGCTCTCCCAGCTGAGCTATGGCCCCATTCCGAGCAAGTGAGCGATAAAGCTCCCTGCTACATTCTGGTGGGTTCGGAGGGTGTTAGCCGTCCGAAGCGAGGCGGAACCTAGTTGATCGTTTCGCCCTATGCAAGTGACAAAATGACACTTTTGCACCGTGCCGGACAGATCGACCGTCCGGCACGAATTTCTTAACGAAATCAGCGGTCTTCGTCGTCCGAGACGTCAAAGCCCAGGCCGTCATCGGCATCTTCGTCTTCAACGAGGAACACATCTTCCTCGTCGCCGAGATCTTCCTCGACTTCAACGTCCTCGACGTCATCGGGAATCTCGTCGCCGGATTCTTCGGCGTCGGCTTCCTCGAGGCTGACCAGCACGGGTGCTGCATCATCGACCTCGTCTTCGTCTTCGATCTCATCCTCGATCTTGCGCGCCGTGGCCGGGCCGGCCTTGCCGGTCAGCTGTTCAAAGAAAGAGCGCGGATAGGACTTGCCCGTATAGGGCGAGACGATGGGGTCCATGTTGAGATCGTAGAATTTCTTGCCGGTTTCGGGATCGGTCCGCTTGGTCCCGCGCTCGTTGGCCATTCTCATGCCTCATGGAAAGGGAAGTTGGGGTCAGGCGCCAAAGCCGCATGCGCCTAATTCGGTCAGTCCGGTTATGGGCAAAGCAGTGCCCTGTCAAACCCTAAATGCGCCAGACACGGCGCCGGTACCGGGCCATGGCGACACAGGAGGGGCTTCGCCTCTTGCTCTTCCCCCTTTGCCCCGCTATCGCCAAGGGAAGAGTGCCAAGGGAATTGTCGCCCATGATCATCGCTGTCGACGGACCTGCTGCATCAGGAAAAGGCACGCTGGCAACGGGCCTTGCCAAGCATTACGGCCTGCCGTGCCTGGATACCGGGCTGCTCTATCGTGCGGTCGGCCTGGCTGTCGCGGACGCGGTTGAGGGGCCCCAATTCGAAGCGGCGGCCATCAGGGCGGCAGAGGCGCTCGATGCCAATGCGCTGGGCGATCTTGAAGCGCTGACCTCGGCGGAAACTGGCGTGCTGGCCAGCAAGGTGGCGGTGATCGGCGAAGTGCGGGCTGCGCTCTTCGATTTTCAGCGCAATTTTGCCCTCCAACCGGGCGGGGCAGTGCTCGATGGTCGCGATATCGGCACCAAGATCTGCCCCGATGCCGATGTGAAGCTTTTCATCCAGGCGGACAGCAAGGCGCGCATGGAGCGTCGGGCGCGTCAGTTGGAAGCGCGGGGCGTGGAAGTGGACCGCTACGCGCTCTTCCACCAGATCGAGGAACTCGACGCCCGCGACATGCTCAACCCCCATGGCGGCTTCTACAAGGCGGAAGACGCGCACTTGCTAGATACCACGCTTCTCGATATAGAGGCCGCACTCCGCGCTGCCATCGCGATTGTCGATCGGACCATGGCGCTCAAGGCAGAGGGCTGACGCTCTCTAATTTCCTCCTTGAGGCATGTTCTGCGGCTACCGCAGCAGAGATGGCCCGGAATTTCAGACTAACAAATCGTCCTGATCGAAGAGGCGGTGCTCCGTGCGCCGGCTTTGGCATTTGCTGAAGCGGACCCGTGCTCCGGCAGGATATCAACCCTAACCCCGGCGCTTGGAGAAAAAGTTTGGCTCAGCAAACTGTGACCAAAGAAGATTTTGAATCGATGCTGCTCGACTCCTTTGTCGACAACGATGCCGCTGAAGGCACCGTAGTCAAGGGCAAGGTGGTCGCCATCGAGAAGGACCTGGCCATCATCGACGTCGGTCTGAAGACCGAAGGCCGCGTCCCGCTGAAGGAATTCGGCCAGGCCTATCGCGACGGCCAGATCGTCGTCGGCTCGGAAGTCGAAGTCTATGTCGACCGCGTCGAGAACGCTGTTGGCGAGGCTGTGCTGTCGCGTGAGAAGGCCCGCCGCGAAGAGAGCTGGGTCAAGCTCGAAGAGAAGTACAACAACAATGAGCGCGTTGAAGGCACCATCTTCAACCAGGTCAAGGGTGGTTTCACCGTCGATCTGGAAGGCGCCGTGGCCTTCCTGCCGCGTTCGCAGGTCGACATCCGTCCGATCCGCGACATCGCTCCGCTCATGAACGTGCCGCAGCCGTTCCAGATCCTCAAGATGGACAAGCGTCGTGGCAACATCGTTGTCTCGCGTCGCGCCATTCTCGAAGAATCGCGTGCCGAGCAGCGTTCGGAAATCGTCCAGCAGCTCGAAGAAGGCCAGGTTGTTGACGGCGTCGTCAAGAACATCACCGATTACGGTGCGTTCGTTGACCTCGGCGGCATCGACGGCCTGCTGCACGTCACCGATATCGCATGGCGTCGCGTCAACCACCCGTCGGAAGTGCTCACGATCGGCGAGACCATCAAGGTCCAGATCGTTCGCATCAACCACGAATCTCACCGTATCTCGCTGGGCATGAAGCAGCTCCAGTCCGATCCGTGGGAAGGCATTGGCGCCAAGTACCCGATCGAGGCCAAGTTCACCGGCCGCGTGACCAACATCACCGACTACGGTGCATTCGTGGAACTGGAACCGGGCATCGAAGGCCTGATCCACGTCTCTGAAATGAGCTGGACCAAGAAGAACGTCCACCCCGGCAAGATCGTCTCGACCTCCCAGGAAGTCGAAGTCGTCGTGCTGGAAGTCGATCCGGACAAGCGCCGCATCTCGCTCGGTCTCAAGCAGACCCTGCAGAACCCGTGGGAAGCTTTCGCCGAGAAGAACCCGGTTGGCGCCACCATCGAAGGCGAAGTCAAGAACAAGACCGAATTCGGCCTGTTCATTGGCCTCGAAGGCGATGTGGACGGCATGGTTCACCTCTCCGACCTCGACTGGCAGAAGTCGGGCGAAATCGCCCTGGAAGACTACAACCGCGGTGACATGGTTTCGGCCAAGGTCCTCGACGTTGACGTCGAAAAGGAACGTATCTCGCTCGGTATCAAGCAGCTCGCTGCTGACGACCTGGCCGATACCGGCGCTGCTGACGGCTCGGGCCTGAAGAAGAACGCCGTGGTGACCACTGAAGTCATCGACGTCAACGAAGGCGGCATCGAAGTCCGCATCGCTGACAGCGACGTCACCGCCTTCATCCGTCGTGCTGACCTCTCCCGCGACCGCAACGACCAGCGTCCTGAGCGTTTCAGCAAGGGCGAAAAGGTCGACGCACGCGTCACCCAGTACGACCGCAAGACCGGCCGCATCCAGCTCTCGATCAAGGCGCTGGAAATCGCCGAAGAACGCGAAGCCGTTGCCAACTTCGGTTCGTCCGATTCGGGCGCATCGCTGGGCGACATCCTCGGTGCAGCCCTCAAGGGTCGCGACGAGAAGTAAGCTTCGGTCATACCGAAAATCTTTCGACCCGCGCCATTGGTGCGGGTCGTTCCATTTCAGGGTTCTCTTTCCATGATCCAGTTTCGCGATGTCGCCTGGCGCGCCATGAGCGGCTATGACCTTGCTGCCGTCTCCGAAATTGCCGGCAAGGTGCATCCGGGATTTTTCGAGGCCGATGCGGTGCTGGCCGAAAAATTCGAGCTCTATCGCAATGGCTGCTATCTGCTCGAGGTCAGTGAAAAGCCGGCCGGCTATGTGCTGAGCCATCCCTGGACGCTGGGCTCGCTGCCGGCGCTCAATGCGCTTTTGGGCGCGCTGCCGGAAAAGCCGGACACGTACTATATCCACGATCTGGCGCTCCTGCCGCTGACGCGCGGCCTGGGCGCTGCGGGCAAGATGGTTGCCGCCCTCACCAAGCATGCCGAGGCCATGGGCTATGCCAATATGAGCCTTGTCGCGGTCAATGGTTCGGTGCCGTTCTGGAGCAAGCAGGGTTTTGCCATAGAGGACCGTCCCGAGCTGGCCGAAAAGCTCGCGGCTTATGAAGCCGACGCCCGCTACATGGTCAAAATGCTTGGCTCGCCCTAAATAGCGCCAGCCTTTTCGAATCCAAGCCCCTGTTCTGCTTGACGGTTTGTCCGCGCTTTGGCAGGTTGACTTCGCTGCCCCAACTGGTGGCAAGGGGAATGACCGGAGCCTTTGATGATCAAGTCTGAACTTGTCGAAAAGCTTGCAGCCGAGAACCCGCATCTGTTCCAGCGCGACATCGAAAACATCGTCAACGCGATCCTCGATGAAATCGGTGATGCCATGGCACGCGGCGATCGGGTTGAATTGCGCGGCTTTGGCGCCTTCTCGGTCAAGAACCGCCCGGCCCGCGTTGGCCGCAACCCCCGCACCGGCGAACAGGTCGAAGTGGGCGAAAAATACGTTCCGCAGTTCAAGGCGGGCAAGGAAATCCGCGAACGGCTGAACAAGTCCTCCTCCTGAGCAGGACTGAAGGTGAGGGGAGCTAGCGCTCCGCTGGAATAGGCATGGTCAACAAAATCGTCGGCTGGCTGGTTCTGGTGCCGCTTTGCGCGCTGCTCGTCGCCTTTGCGCTTGCCAATCGCCAGCTCGTCTCGGTCAATATCAATCCCTTCGTGCCCCCGGTCGATGCTGCTGCATCCGGCTATGGTGTGCCGCTCTTCGTTGTCCTTTATGTCGTGCTGCTGGTGGGCGTGCTGCTCGGCGGTATCGCATCCTGGTTTGCCCAGGGGCGCCACCGCCGCAGCGAACGGCATTGGCGGCGCGAGGCCCAGCAATTGAGCCAGGAGCTCAATCAGCGCCGTCCGGCAACGACCCCTACGGCCCTCAGCGATGACGACGATGTGCTCGAGCTGCGCTGATCGTCCTGTTGGCCCTACCTGTTTTTCCCTGACCTGAGACCATTCCCGTCATGGCCGATCCATTGATCGTCAAAATCTGCGGTATCAAAACTCTAGACCTGCTCGACGCGACCATTGAGGCCGGCGCCGACATGGTCGGCTTTATGCATTTCCCGCGCTCGCCGCGGCACGTGTCGATCGAGGACCTGGCAACGCTGATCTCTGCGGCGCGCGGCCGGATCGAGAGTTGCGTCGTACTGGTCAACCCGGACAATTCCTGCGTGGCCGAAGTGGCGGCGCTGGGGCCGGACTGGATCCAGCTCCATGGTCCCGAAACCCCGCATCGCGTCGAAGCCATCAAGGCTGAGGCGGGCGTTGAAATCATGAAGGCGCTGCCGATCGGTTCGGCTGACGATGTGGCCAAGGTCACTGACTTCACCGACATCGCCGATCGCATCCTGCTCGATGCCAAGCCGCCCAAAGGCGCTGACCGCCCGGGTGGATTGGGCGACAGCTTCGATTGGACGCTGCTCAAGGCGCTTGACCCATCCATCCCCTTCATGCTTTCGGGTGGCCTGACGCCGGACAATGTGGTGGACGCCATACGCAGCGTTCGCCCCATGGGGATCGATGTCTCCTCCGGGGTGGAAACGGCGCCGGGCGTCAAGAACAAGAGGTTGATCGAGGCATTCATCCGCAACGCCCGGTCGGTCGCATAGAAAGCATCTGCCGGGATCACCTCGGCACTGCCGAGAGGATCAGATGGACGGCACCAATTCCCTGCGCAACGGCCCTGATGAACATGGCCGTTTCGGCATCTATGGCGGACGTTTCGTCGCTGAAACGCTGATGCCGTTGATCCTGGATCTGGAAAAGGAATACCGGGCAGCCAAGGTGGACCCGGCCTATGCGGCGGAGCTCAAGCATCTGGCGACCCATTATGTCGGCCGCCCGAGCCCGCTCTATTATGCAGAGCGCCTCTCTGAGCATCTGGGCGGCGCCAAGGTCTGGTTCAAGCGCGAAGAGCTCAACCATACCGGCAGCCACAAGATCAACAATTGCCTGGGGCAGATCCTGCTCGCCAAGCGCATGGGCAAGACCCGTGTGATCGCCGAAACCGGCGCTGGCCAGCATGGCGTGGCGACGGCCACCGTCTGCGCCAAGTTCGACCTGCCCTGCACCATCTTCATGGGCGCAACCGACGTCGAACGGCAGATGCCGAACGTGTTGCGCATGAAGATGCTGGGCGCCGAAGTGCGCCCCGTCACCGCTGGCGCGGGCACGCTCAAGGACGCCATGAACGAAGCGCTGCGCGACTGGGTCACCAATGTCGACAGCACCTATTATCTCATCGGCACTGCGGCTGGCCCGCATCCCTATCCGGAAATGGTCCGCGATTTTCAGTCGATCATCGGCACCGAGCTCAAAGAGCAGTTCCGCGAACTGGAAGGCAAGCTGCCGGATGCGGTCGTTGCCTGCGTCGGTGGTGGTTCCAATGCCATCGGCACCTTCCATGCCTTCCTTGATGATCCGGAAGTCGCCATCTATGGCGCTGAGGCCGGTGGGCACGGCATCGAGGTCGAAAACGGCCATGCTGCCTCCATGACTGGCGGTCGTCCGGGCGTGCTGCATGGCAACCGCACCTATCTCCTCCAGGATGCGGACGGGCAGATCCTCGAAGGCCACTCCATCTCGGCTGGCCTCGACTATCCCGGCGTCGGTCCGGAGCACTCGTTCCTCCATGACACCAAGCGCGTCACCTATGCGCCGATCACCGACAATGAGGCGCTCGACTCCTTCCAGCTCTGCACCAGGATGGAAGGCATCATTCCGGCGCTCGAAAGTGCCCATGGCCTGGCACAGGTGATGAAGCTCGCCCCGACCATGCGCAAGGATCAGTCCATCGTCCTCTGCCTGTCGGGTCGTGGGGACAAGGACGTCGAAAGCGTCGGCAAATATCTGGGAATGTTGAAGTAATGGCTACCCGTATCGACCGCCGCTTTGCCGAGTGCAAGGCCCAGAACCGCCCGGCACTCGTCACCTTCATCATGGCTGGCGATCCTGATCTCGCCACCGGCCAGGCCATTCTCAACGCCCTGCCGCAGGCCGGCGCCGATGTGATCGAACTGGGCATGCCCTTTTCCGATCCGATGGCTGATGGCGTTGCCATCCAGCTCGGCGGTCAGCGCGCACTGGCATCCGGCCAGAGCCTGCGCGGCGTGCTCGGCATGGTGGAAGAATTCCGCCGCAAGGACGAGACCACGCCCATCGTGCTTATGGGCTACTATAACCCCATCTATATCTTTGGCGTTGAGGCATTCCTGGCTGCGGCCAAGGAAGCCGGTGTCGATGGTCTCATCGTTGTCGACCTGCCGCCCGAAGAAGACGACGAGCTCTGCATCCCGGCGCTCAAGGCGGGTATCAACTTCATCCGCCTGACCACGCCGACCACCGACGACAAGCGTCTCCCGGCTGTGCTCGCGAACACCTCGGGCTTTGTCTATTACGTCTCGATGACCGGTGTGACCGGCGCGGCGATCAAGTCGCGCGGCGCCGTTGGCGATGCGGTCGATCGCATCAAGGGCCATACCGACCTGCCGGTTGCTGTCGGCTTTGGCATCAAGACTGCCGACGATGCTGCCGAGATCGGCAAGCATGCCGATGGCATCGTGGTGGGTTCGGTTCTGGTCGATGCCGTTGCCAAGTCCCTTGTCGACGGCAAGGCCAGCGAGACGACGGTTTCGGTGGTTCGGGACATCGTCGCCGATCTCGCCGAAGGGGTGAAGCGGGCTCGCGCATAGAACGGAAACTATGAGGCGTGGATTGCTTCTGCGCCTTGGTTCCCCCAATGCTGTTAGCCTGATATGAATTGCCACAATTGACGACTAAGTGGTCCCGCAATGGATCACCGCGAAAGGCCGCGCCATGAACTGGATCGACAATTTCGTCCGCCCGAAAATCCGCTCGTTCCTCAACAACAAGCGTGACACGCCGGAAAACCTTTGGGTCAAGGATCCCGAGTCCGGCGAGATGGTGTTCTATCGCGATCTCGAAGCCAATCAGTGGGTGGTGCCGAATTCCGGCCACCACATGAAGATCAAGCCGACGGATCGTCTGGCGACCTTCCTCGATGACGGCAAATACGATCTGGTGCCCGTCGCCCCGGTGCCGGTCGATCCGCTGAAATTCCGCGATCAGAAGCGCTATGTCGATCGCCTCAAGGAGAACCGTGCCAAGACCGGTTTCGAGGACAGCGTTCTGGTGGCGACCGGCAATCTCTATGAGCGCGCCGTGACCGTTGCCATCCAGGATTTCGACTTCATGGGCGGCTCGCTCGGCATGGCCGCCGGGCAGGGGATCATCACGGGTCTTGAAACCGCTGTGCGCCTCAAGACCCCCTTCATTCTCTTCGTGGCTTCGGGCGGCGCGCGCATGCAGGAAGGCATTCTGAGCCTCATGCAGATGGCGCGCACCACCGTCGCCGTGCTGCGCCTGCGCGAAGCGGGTCTGCCTTTCTTCGTCGTCCTCACAAACCCGACCACCGGCGGCGTCACCGCCTCCTATGCCATGATCGGCGACGTGCACATTGCCGAGCCGGGCGCCCTGATCGGCTTTGCCGGTCAGCGCGTCATCGAGCAGACCATTCGCGAAAAGCTGCCCAAGGGCTTCCAGCGTTCGGAATATCTCTACACCCACGGCATGGTCGACATGGTTGTGCACCGCCACAACCTGCGCTCCACCATCGGTTCGCTTGCCGCCATCCTCACCAATGCGCCGGCCAATGAGGCGATCACCGACAATGGCACCAAGGCCATTGCTGCGCAGGCCAGCATGCGTGAGGCCGCTTTGGCCGCAGAGGGCGACGACGACATCCTCCCGCCCTCGACCGCCGCACACGCCGAGTAGGCGCTTTACCGCGGGTTAAGGGCACACCCTCTATGGATGGGGCGAGGCCGGGCGTTTGACGCCCGGATTCTGCGCATCAGTCCAGGGAGGGTCCCGATGTCGCGGCTTGCATTGCCAATTGCCCGTAAATTGCCGCTGGCGCTTCTGGCGTCGGCGCTGCTTGTCAGCATTGGTGTCGGTACCGCCAGCTACCTGATCGGCAGTCAGGCGCTGCGCAGTGCGGCCGAGAACACGCTGGCGACCATTGCCAATGAACGCGCCGCGGCCCTTTCGACCTATCTCAGCGCCGTCGAGGACGATCTCGTCGCCACCTCGCGCTCGGAAGCGACCGTGCAGGCGCTGCGCGATTTCGGTGGCGCCTGGCTGCAGTTCAAGACCGACCCCACCGCCGAAGTGCGGGCGCTCTATGTGGACGACAATCCAAATAAGGACGACCTCTCGGCGCTCGAGACTTTGGGGACGACCGGCGCCTATGACGTCACCCATACCCGCTTCCACAAGGGCTTTCGCGACCAGATCGGCGCGCGCGGCTATCGCGACCTCTACCTTTTCGACACCAAAGGTTTCCTTGTCTATTCGGTGAACAAGCAGGCTGATTTCGGCACCAGCTTCGCTGAAGGCGGCGCGCTGGCCGATACGGCGCTGGGGCGTGTGTTCCGGGAAGCGGCGGCCATCACTGATCCCACCCAGATCGCCTTTGCCGATTTCGCACCCTATGCCGCCGCTGGCGATCTGCCGGCGAGCTTCTTTGCCAAGCCGGTGTTCAACGCCCAGGGCCGCATGGTCGGCGTCCTGGCGTTCCAGCTGCCCTCCGAGCGGCTTGATGGTGTCATCGGCAGTCGGACGGGGCTCGGCGAAACCGGCGAGGTTCTGGTTGTCGGTCCCGATGGCCTTCTGCGCTCGGATTCTGTCTTTACCGAAGGCAATGACGCCCTCGCCACCGGCTTTTCTGGCCCCGTGCTCGACGCGGCTCTGGCGGGGGAAGCGGTCAATGGCGAAACCGCCGACTATCGCGCCACCAATATGCTCGTTGCCGCCGCGCCCATAGACACGAAAGCAGGGCGATGGGCCGCCATAGCGGTCATGGAGAGCGACGAGGTGCTCGCGCCGGTCGCCAATATGCGCAACATGATGCTGCTGATCGGCGCCGGCCTGCTCGCGGTCGTCGCCATGCTCAGTCTTCTCTTCTCGCGGTCCATTACCCGCCCGATCACCAGGCTGACCGGCACGATGGAAAATGTCGCGCGCGGCAATTTCGATGTCGATGTGCCGGGCAATGAGCGGAGCGACGAGCTGGGCGCCATGGCCCGGGCTGTGGAAGTCTTCCGCGAAAATGGTCGCCGCGTCTCCCAGCTGACCGAGGCGGAGGCCGCGCAGGCCCTCGCCAATCAGGAAGAGCGGGCGCGTATGATGGTGAGCCTGCAGCGCGCCTTTGGCGATGTCGTCGATGCCGCAATCGCGGGTGATTTCTCGCGCCGCGTGGATACCAATTTCCCCGATGCCGAGCTCAACGCGCTGGCGGCCTCGGTCAACCAGCTGGTCGAGACCGTCGATCGCGGCATTGGCGAAACGGGGGAAGTGCTCTCCGCCCTGGCCGATGCCGATCTCACAAGACGGGTGCTCGGCACCTATCAGGGCAGCTTTGCCCGCCTCAAGGCGGATACCAACAAGGTCGCCGAAAAGCTGGGCGAGATCGTCTCCGATTTGCGGGGCACCTCCGGTTCGCTCAAGACCGCGACGCGCGACATTCTCTCGGGCGCCAATGATCTTTCCGAGCGCACCAGCAAGCAGGCCGCGACCATCGAGGAAACCTCGGCCACCATGGAGCAGCTGGCAGTCACCGTGCTCGGCAATGCCGACAAGGCCGAGAACGCCAGCCGCAAGGCGCTGACGGTTTCGCGCACGGCCGAAGAGGGCGGCGCGGTCATGAACTCGGCGACCGAGGCGATGGAGCGGATCACCGCTTCCTCCGCCAAGATCTCCAACATCATTGGCATGATCGACGACATTGCCTTCCAGACCAATCTCCTCGCGCTCAATGCCTCGGTCGAGGCGGCGCGGGCCGGGGATGCGGGCAAGGGCTTTGCCGTGGTGGCGGTCGAAGTGCGGCGTCTGGCGCAGAGCGCTGCCAGTGCTTCGGCGGATGTGAAGGCGCTGATCGAGCAGAGTGCCGACGAGGTCAAGGGCGGCAGCAAGCTCGTGACGGAAGCGGCGAACAAGCTCGCCAGCATGCTCGAGGGCATCCGCGACAACACCAATGCGCTTCAGGCCATTGCCAGCGAAAGCCGCGAACAGGCTTCCGCCATTGAAGAGGTCAATGTCGCGGTCCGGCTGATGGACGAGATGACCCAGCACAATGCGGCGCTGGTCGAGGAAACCAATGCCGCCATCGAGCAGACCGAAGCTCAAGCGCAGAAGCTCGACGCCATTGTCGATATTTTCCGCATGGAAGAAGCGCGTATCGCAAAGACCGAGACGGTTGCAGCGTCAGGGCTAGAGGCGCTGGAAAAGGCATTGCCGCCGCAGAAGCCTGTGGCCCAACGAGCGCCAGCTTCCGAGCCTGATAAGAAGCCGCTGCCGCGTGTTGCGCCGCGCCCCAAGGCGCCGGTCACGATTGACGAAAAGGGCGGCATCCGCGGCATGCAAGAAAAATTGAAGACTGTTGCCTCGACCTATCTCAAGCGCACCAATACGGCGGCCAAGATCGACGACGACTGGTCCGAATTCTGAGTAGAGCTGCCCCGGGCGCGTATCGGGGCGGGTTGAGGCTCTGGACAGTGGGGGCTTCCGGCTGTTGTATCCGGGGCATGGAAAAGCCTGCCCGATTCCCTGACGTCATGATGCTTGCTGCCGGGCTGGGGACACGCCTCCGCCCGCTGACAGAGACAATGCCCAAGCCACTCGTGCCCGTGGCAGGCGTGCCGCTGATCGAGCTGGTCATGCTTAATGCACGGGCCGAAGGCGCCAAGCGCTTCATCGCCAATGCGCATTACCGCGCCGAACAGCTCGTCGCCCATTTCGGCGGGCTGGTGAAGATCAATCGCGAGGATGAACTGCTGGGCACGGGCGGTGGCGTCAAGGCAGCGCTGCCCATGATCCATTCCGACCCGTTCTTCGTCATGAACACCGATGCCTTCTGGCCTGCTGGCGCCGACACGCCGCTGGAGCGGATGATGGCGCGCTATGGGGGTGCCGACGAGATTGTGCTCCTCTGCGTGCAGCCGCATCGGGCAACGGGTTTTGGTCGCAGCCACGATTTCTGTCTTGATCCGCGCGGCAATGTTACCCGCGATTACGGCGCTCCGGTCATCTATGCGGGCGTGGCGCTCCTCGGCAAAAAGCTCTTTGCCGACACGCCCGACGGGGCCTTCTCGCTCAACCACCTTATCGATGCGGCGCTGGAGGAAGAACGGCTCAAGGGCGTCGTTCTCGATGCGCCCTGGTATCATGTTGGTGATCCCGCAGGTCTTGCGGCAGCAGAGCAGGCGCTGGGATGAGCCTTTTTTCCGTCGCGCCATCAACACCCTTCCTGCCCTGCCTCGCCGGGGCGGTGATGGATGGGCGGCTTCTGGGGGGATGGGACCAGAGCGGACCCTTCTGGCTCAGCGATGTGACCATCATCCTGCCCACGAGACGCGCGCGCGACATGCTGGTGGCAGCCTTTGCCGCCCACCCCCAGTTCACCGGGCTCCTTCCCGATATCCGTACATTCGGCGGCGAAGAGACCGATGAGGAGCCCTTCCTGCCGCCCTTTGATGCGCCACCGCTGCCGGACGTGGCGAGCGGGGTCGAGCGGCGCCTGGTGCTGTCGCAACTGGTGGCGCAATGGGCGCGCAGCGAGCGCGGCAGCCTCGCTTTTTCGACGCCGCCAACGGCGGCGGAAATTTTCTCCATGGCCGGTTCGCTGGGCCGGCTGATCGACGACCTCACCATCGAAGAGCGGACGCCGACCGATATTCGCGCGCTGGGTGCCGACATGGCGCAGGAGCTGGGAGAATATTGGCAGCAGACGCTCGATTTCCTCGCCATCGCGCTGGATGTCTGGCCCGCCATGTTGGGCGAGAACCGGGCCGATAGTGCCGCCCTGCGCGGCGCGCGGCTTGATCGACAGGCACTGGCCGCGAGCCACCTCTATGGTGACCGGCCGGTCATTGCAGCGGGCTCAACCGGTTCCATTCCCGCAACCGCGCGTCTCCTTGCCGCCATCGCAAAACTGAAGCGGGGTGCCGTGGTGCTGCCGGGGCTCGACCTTGCCATGCGAGTCGAGACCCATGAGGCGCTGCTCAACCCGGACAAAAACCCGCATGGCCACCCGCAATATGGTCTCGCCCATCTGCTGCGCCGCTTTGGCGCGAGCGTTGGCGAAGTGGTGGAACTCTGCCCGGAAGAGCACAAGCGCACGGCGATCATCAATCACGCCCTGGCGCTGACGGAGGATACAGCCCTCTGGTCGGAGCAGCGACCAGCGGATGAAGACATTGCCGAGGCGCTGGCGGGTGTCTCCATCATCCGGGCGCGGCATGAGGACGAGGAAGCACGGGCCATCGCTTTGGCGGCGCGTGCGGCGCTGGAAGTGGGGCAGACGGTCGGCATTGTTACGCCTGACCGTAATCTGGCGCGCCGCATTGCCGCTGAACTCAAGCGCTTTGCCATCCATGTCGACGACGCGGCGGGCGCGCCACTGTTCCAGTCACCCGCAGGGCGTCTGGCGCGGCAGGTGCTGCAACTGGTCGCGGGACAATGCGCGGCGCTCGATCTTGTGGCGCTTTTGCGCAACCCCGCCGCGGCGCTGGGCGACCGACAGCGGACGGCCGAGTTGGCCGATCTGGTGGATCTCGGGCTTTTGCGCGGGCAGCGGCTGACGCCGGGCATGAAGGGCCTGCGCGAAATGCTGGCGTTTCATCGCGAAGACGCTGCGAGAGACTGGAAAGATGCCGAACGGCGCTGGGCGCGACGGCTTTCGTCTGAGGAAATGGACAGGGTGGCGGCGCTGCTGGATGCCATTGAGGCTGCCATCGCGCCGATGCTGTCCCTCCTGGCGCAGAGCGAGATCGATGCGGCGCATCTTGCCACCGCGCTCTGGCAGAGCGTTGACGCGATAAGCGCGGGGGGCAATCTCCGCGGCCGCGAGGAACTGGCCGATTGGGCCGGGCAGCTGACCGCCTATGTTGGCAAGGGGCATCGCTTCCCGCCCTTCGGGCTGGATGGCGTTCTCGCAACGCTGATGAGCGGCTTTGAGGTGCGCAATCGCGAGGAGCGCCGCAGCGACATCGCCATCTGGGGCCAGCTCGAAGCGCGCCTGATGAGCCCCGATGTGATGATCCTCGGCGCGCTCAACGAGGACAAATGGCCCGCGACGGCCGATCCCGGCCCCTGGCTCAGTCGCGGCATGCGCATCAAGGCGGGGCTCGAGCCGCCTGAGCGCGGACAGGGGCTGGCGGCGCATGACTTTGCCCAGGCCATCGGCAATGAAAGGGTCATCATCGCCTATGCCGATCGCGTTGGTTCGAGCCCGGCCCTGCCGTCGCGCCTCGTTCAGCGGCTCGACGCCTTTGTGGGTGAAAAGCATGCCGAAGCCATGCGTGACCGCGGAGCGATCTGGCTCACGGCCGCCCGGGCGTTAGATGCGGTTTCAACGGTTGAAGGGGCCAAGCGTCCTTCTCCCAATCCGCCGGTCTGGACGCGTCCGCGCAGGCTCTCGGTGACGGAAGTCGAGACGCTGATGCGCTCGCCCTATGACCTCTATGCCAAGCATGTCCTGAATCTGCGGCCACTTGATCCGCTCGGCGATGACCCGGATGCGCGCGAACGCGGCACCATTGTGCATGCGATTTTCGCCCGCTTCGTCATCGAGAAAAACGATCCTGCCGCGCCCGATGCGCTCGAGCGGCTGATGGTGATCGCGACCGAAGAATTCGCGGGGCTCGACGCCATTGGCGAGCGGCGCGATATCTGGCTGCGGCGGTTCCAGACCGCGGCGGAGCAGTTTCTCGATTATGAGCGGGCGCGATCATCGCTCGTGGCCACACGTCATGCTGAAATTTCCGGTCGCTGGGCGCTCAACCTCGCCGAACCCTTTGTCATTACCGGGCAGGCTGACCGCGTCGACCAATTGCTCGACGGCACGCTGGAAATCCTCGATTTCAAGACCGGCTCACCACCCACACCGGGCAGCATGAAGGCTTTTGAGGCTCCGCAATTGCCGGTGGAAGCCTTGATGGCGGAGGCGGGGGCGCTGGAGAACATTGCTTCGGCCCAAACCTCGCGCCTCACCTATGTGAAGATCGGGCTCGGCCCGGAGGCCTTCAAGCCCAGCGATTTTGCGACCGCGGACGGCATGGACATCATGGACGCAGCCCAGGAAGTAGGGCGCCGGATGCAGGGCCATATCGAGCATTTCCTGATGCGGGAGACGCCGATGCCCGCGCGCCTCCTGCCGCTCAAGAGCCAGCGATTTGCCGGGGCCTATGACCATCTGGCGCGTGTCGCCGAATGGACTGCTGTCGACGGGGAGGACGAGGCGTGAACGATCGCGGCGACGTTTCTCCCCCCTTTGACACCAAGGCCAGCCAGGCAAGGGCGAGCGATCCGGATTATTCGATCTGGGTGGAAGCCAATGCCGGGTCGGGCAAGACCTATGTCCTGACGCACCGCGTGCTGCGGCTGCTGCTGGCCGGGGTGCGACCGCAGTCGATCCTCTGCCTCACCTATACCAAGGCGGCCGCCGCCGAGATGCGCAAGCGCGTCGGCGCCCGGCTCGCCAGCTGGGCCGTTGCGGGGCCGAGTGAGCTGCATAAGGAAATCCGCGACCTCATCGGCTCCGCACCGTCGCCGGAAACGCTTGAAGAAGCGCGAACGCTCTTTGCCCGGGCGCTGGAAACGCCGGGGGGACTGCGCATCCTCACCATCCACGCCTTCTGCGAGGCCGTGCTGCATCGGTTTCCGATCGAGGCCGGCGTGCCATTCGATTTTGCGGTGATCGAGGAAGACCAGCAGACCCAGATGGTGCTCTCGGCCAAGGAGAGGGTGCTGGCTGAGGGGCTCAAGGGTGGCCGTCATGCCGAGGCGGTGGAAACTCTCTTTGGTCTGATGAGCGATGACACGATCGAGAAGGCGATCAATTCGGCTCTTTTCGAAGGGCCGCGGCTGGAGCCGGTGCTGGCCGATGTCGGGGGCGCGAAAGCCCGTCTCAGAAAAGCGGTGAACTTTTCCGGCGCTACGCCGGAGGACATTGCCAGGGACGGTGTGGCGAGGACTGCGCTGACAGCGGAGGTCGTTAGCAACCTCGTCAAATGTCTCAAGGGCGATCCGGATAAGAAATCGAGCTGCGCTGACCTGCTTGCCCGGCTCGACCCGGACAATCTCAGCCTCGACGGCTTGCGCTCGGTCTTCTTCACCGACAAGGGCGAGAAGCGCAAACGGATAGCGCTCAAGAAGGAAGCCGACGCCTATCCTGATATGATCGAACTCATGGTGGCCGAACAGGACCGGCTTGAGGCGCTCGAAACGGAGATGAAGACGGCGCTGTTGATCGCGCGCAGCGAGGCGGTGCTCGATGTCGTTTCCGCCATCCGTGCCCGCTATGTCGAGGAAAAGCGCCGGCACTCGCTGCTGGACTTCGATGACCTTGTCGAAAAGCTGGGTGATCTCTTTGCCAATGACACGCTCGGGCCCTGGGTTCAGTACAAGCTCGATGCCGGGATCGACCATATTCTGGTCGACGAAAGCCAGGACACCAATGAACGCCAATGGCGCGTGGTGAAGGCGCTGGCGGATGAGTTTTTTACCGGCGCCGGGGCCGTGACCCACCCGCGTTCGCTCTTTGCCGTGGGCGACCAGAAACAGTCGATCTATTCCTTCCAGGGCGCGCAGCCGGTTCTCTTCGGCGAGACGGGTCGCGACATGGCGCGGCGGGCCGACGAGGCCAAAAAGCAGTTCGAGCATGTAAAGCTCCATACGAGTTTCCGCACGCTTCCGGGCATTCTGGCGGCGGTGGATCGGGTCAGCGACCGCGAGGATATCCGCACGGCGCTCCTCTCCATGGACAAGGTTGTTCATCAGGCAGCCCGCGTGCAGAAGGGCGGGACAGTGACGCTGTGGCCGCCGATCCAGGATGAGAAGGTCATCCTCAACGCCGACCAATGGCCAAAGGCGCCGCTCGAAGCAGAGTTGAGTGCCCAGCGGCAGGTCGCGACCAAGATCGCGCGCGAGATCCGCAGCTGGATCGATACGGGGCGGATTCTCGGCGAGCGCGGTCGTGCTGTCAGAGCCGACGACGTGCTGATCCTCGTCCAGAAGCGCGGCGGGCTGTTCCAGGAAATCATCCGGGCCCTGCGGGCGGCAAACCTGCCGACGCCCGGCGCCGACCGTCTCGCGGTGACGGGCCATATCGCCGTGCTCGATCTGCTGGCGCTGGTCGATGTGCTGCTCAATCCGGCCGATAATCTGCAATTGGGCGCCCTGTTGCGCTCGCCGCTCTTTGATATTTCCGAGGACGAGCTCTTCGATATCGCCAATCCGCGGGCGGATGGGCAGACGCTGTGGTCGGCGCTCTTTGCGTCGAAACTGCCCGCAGCGCGGGATGCGGCGGACCGGCTGGCGCGCTGGCGCAGCGGGCTCGATATGGAGCGGCCCTTCGAGTTCTTCGCCGGTGTTCTTTACGCCGAGGGCGGGCTCAAGCGCTTCCATGCCCGTCTGGGCGGGGAAGTCGACGAGGTGCTTTCCGAACTCCTCGAACTGGCGCTCAAGCATGAACAGACCGAGCAGCCGTCGCTGCAGGGCTTTGCTGCCGAAATGCGGCGTCGATCGGTCACCATCAAGCGCGAACTGGCCGAAAGCGGCGGCGGGGTGCGGGTGATGACCGTTCATGGCGCCAAGGGCCTCGAAGCGCCCATCGTCATTCTCGCCGATGCGGCCAGCAAGCCCTCGTCCAAGCAGACCGGCAAGCCGGTCTATCTGCTGACCGAGGCGCCAGGGCCGCTTCTGGTCCATGCCTCATCGACCGGCCAGCACGTGCCGGCAACGCTCGATATCAAGCAGCAGGCCGACGCGACGCTGGCCGAGGAATATTGGCGGCGACTTTATGTCGGCATGACCCGGGCGGAAGACGAGCTCTATGTCACCGGCGCTCTGGGCGTCACCGGCAAGGTCGACGGCTCCTGGTATGAGGCGATCGAACAAGGTCTCGCTGGCGATCTCCACCCGGTCGAGGAGATGGACGGCTCGCTGGCGGCACTGGTCTATCCTGAGGTGATCCCCCCGAAATATGCCAGGGGTGCGCTGGTGCAGGAACCGGGTGCGGTGCCGCTGGCTCTCGACCCGGTGCCGGAACCGCCCGTGATCCGCACCATTTCGCCGTCGCGGGCGGATGAGAGTACGGCGCCGCGCCACCTGCTGCAGACCCTAGCCGAAGAGGCGCGTGATGCTGACGCCGCGCGGCGCGAGGGTATTGCGCTCCACGCTTTGCTCCAGCATCTGGGGCGGGTCGGGCGCGAGCATTGGGAGGCCGTGGCACCCAAGGCGCTGGAAACCCTGCTGCCGGGTGCGGAGGAGCGACATCTGCCCCTCTCTCAGAAAGCCATTTCCATCCTGTCGCGTCCGGAACTGGCCCATCTTTTCGGCCCCGGCAGCCGGGCAGAGGTGCCTTTCCTCGTCGCGGCAAGGCGGAAGGGGGAGGCGGTAAAGCTATCCGGGCGCATCGACCGGCTGGTGGTTGACGACTCACGCGTGCTGGTGGTCGACTACAAGTCCGACCGATCGGTACCCGATAAGGCCGCCGATGTGCCGAGGAACTATCGAACACAGCTCGGATTATATGCATTGGTTGCAGGTCAGCTTTTCCCCGGACGATCCGTGGAGGCGGCAATCCTCTGGACCGAGTTGGAATCATTGATGAATTTGCCGTCCGAGCTGCTGGCGGAAGCGCGGATGGACTTCACCCTGGAGTGAGGGGACTTGTTCAACGACTGGACTCTTCCCAGCTTTAGGGGCAAAGACACCGCCACTTTCCCGACCCAGCGCCAAGGCGTTGTGCCGGTTTCAGATTTCCGTCGTGCCCCGGCCGGGCGAATTCTATCGCCGGCGGTACCGAGGCACTCCAGTTAAAGGCAAGAAACCATGACTAAAGCCGTCTCCGAAGCCACTTTCGGTCAGGAAGTTCTCAGCGCCGCCGAGCCCGTCCTCGTGGACTTCTGGGCGGAATGGTGCGGTCCGTGCCGGGCCATTGCGCCGGTGCTGGACGAATTGTCCACCGAGCTCGAAGGCAAGGTGAAGATCGTCAAGGTCAATGTCGACGAGAACCCCGGCATTGCCGCCCAGTACGGCGTGCGTTCAATCCCGACCATGATCCTCTTCAAGGGTGGCGAAGCCGCTGACATGAAGATCGGCGCAGGCACGCCCAAGGCAGGCCTCTCCAAGTGGCTCGAAGGCCACGCGGCCTAACTTGCACAAGAGCAGATTTCCAGCACCGCCGGAGCGATCCGGCGGTGTTTTTTTATGCGCCAGCCGGAAGAAGGGCGGACCTGATCACGGTCCCGTCATAAATTTGCCTGCGTCCGCGCGTGAAGCCTGCTAAGCATCAGGAAAAAGGAAACCGAGGAACGCTGTCTTGGCCGCAATCGATCTTTCCGCCGCCCCGTTCAATCTCGACGAGGCGGCAGAGGCCTGGGTGCATGAAACCCGCGATGCCTTGAGCCCGCGGGACAAGCTGGCCCAGCTCTTCGTGCTGCTGTCGCGCGGAGAGCCGGAGCCGGCAATCGATGCCCTGCGTTCCTTCAAACCGGGCGGGATTACCCGCATTTATACGCCCGATCTTGCCGCCGAAATCGCACTGATGCGACAAATCGATAGTGCAGGCCCGGTGCCGATGCTGGTGAGCGCCGACCTCGAAGGCAGCCGAATGAGCCTGCCCTTTGGCACCGAAGTGCCCAATCCGCTTGGGCTCGCCGCAGTGGACGATGTCGAGGCGACGACGGCGATTTCGACGATCATGGCCGAGGAAGCGCGGGCCGTCGGGCTCAACTGGAGCTTCACCCCGGTCATCGACATCAACAAGGCCTTTGCCAGCGCCATTGTCGGCACTCGCTCCTATGGCAGCGATGTTGAAAAGATCGAGCGGCACGCGCTGGCCCAGATCAAGGCCTTCCAGGAAAAGGGCGTTGCCGCCACGGTCAAGCACTGGCCGGGCGAAGGCTACGATGATCGCGACCAGCATCTGGTGACGACGGTCAATCCGCTGACCCTGGCGGAATGGGAAAAGACCTTCGGCAAGCTCTATCGGGCGGCGATTGATGCCGGCGTCATGAGCGTCATGTCGGCCTTCATTGCATTCCCCGAATTCGTCCGGGAGCTTGATCCCGAGGCAGGCGCCGAGGCTTTCCGCCCGGCGGCGGTCAGCAAGGTCCTGAACCAGACGCTTCTGCGCGAAAAACTGGGCTTCAACGGCCTTATCGTCTCCGACGCGACGCCTATGGCCGGTTTTGGTGACTGGGGTCCGCGCGAGACCGCCGTGCCCGATCTCATCATTGCGGGGTGCGATGTCATCCTCTTTTCCGACGATGCCAATGCCGACCTCATGTATCTGGTCAAGGCCGTGGCCGATGGCCGCTTGACCCAGGAAAGGGTGGACGAGGCCGTGACGCGCGTCCTCGCGCTGAAGGCCGCGCTGGGCCTGCACAAGCCGGAGCGAGGAGAGACCAATCTCGACAATGCCCAGGCTGTTCTCGGGCGGAGCGAGAGCAAGTCAGTGGCGCGCTCGGTGACTGCGCGGGTGCCGACGCTGGTCAAGGATGTTGCCAACCTGCTCCCGCTCTCGCCCACAAAGCACAAGCGCGTGCTGGTCTTCTCGACCGGTGCGGTCATCCCTTTTGCGCCCATCCCGCTGCCGCTTTCCCTGCCGGACCTTTTGCGCGAAGAGGGCTTCGAGGTCACCGAATATGCGCCCGACATGGAAGTCGATATCCGCAATTTCGACCTCGTGATCTACCTCCTCGCAGAGGAAACCCTGCTCACGCGGCAGCGGATTTTCCTCAACTGGCGCGCGCTCACCGGCAATGTCTTCGGCGCGATGAAACGCTATTGGCACGATGTGCCGACCCTGATGGTCTCGCTGGGCTATCCCTATTACCTCCACGACGCGCCGCGCGTGCCGACCTATGTAAACGCCTATGGCTCAAACGAGGACATGCAGGCCGCTGTGGTCGAGGCCCTTTTGGGGCGCGCCGAATTCAAGGGGAAAAGCCCTGTCGACCCGTTCTGTGGCAGCGAGCAAGGAAAGTACTAAGGGGACATGGCCACCTATACCGACATCGCCCGCCGGGTCTACAACCACACCTTCAAGCTTGATCCGATCATCCGCTCGCTGCTGGACACGGACTTCTACAAGCTTTTGATGCTGCAGATGATCTGGGGGCTTTACCCCAAGGTCGAAGCGACCTTTTCGCTGATCAACCGCACCAAATCCGTGCGTCTCGCCGACGAGATCGACATCGATGAACTGCGCGCCCAGCTCGATCACTGCCGCACGCTGCGCCTCTCCAAGAAGGAAATGATCTGGCTGGCCGGTAACAGCTTTGACGGCAAGAAACAGATTTTCCAGCCCGGGTTCCTCCGCTGGCTGGAAAATTTCCAGCTGCCCGAATATCGGCTAGAAAAGCGCGACGGCCAGTTCGTGCTGGAATTCCCCGGCCTCTGGCTTGAAACCACGATGTGGGAAATCCCGGCGCTGGCCATCATCAACGAGCTGCGCTCACGCGCGGCGATGAAGGATTATGGCCCCTTCACGCTGGACGTGCTCTATGCCCGCGCTAAGGCGAAGATGTGGGGCAAGGTCGAGCGGCTGCAGAAACTGCCCCAGCTCAAGATTTCCGATTTTGGCACGCGGCGGCGGCATTCTTTCCTCTGGCAGCGCTGGTGCGTCGAGGCGCTCAAGGAGGGCATCGGCGAAAACTTCACCGGTACGTCCAATGTGAAGCTCGCCATGGATACCGATCTCGAAGCCCTTGGCACCAATGCGCATGAGCTGCCCATGGTGCTGGCCGCGCTGGCTCGCTCGGACGAGGAGTTGCGCGAGGCGCCCTATCGCGTGCTGCAGGACTGGAAGAGCTATTATGGCGGCAACCTGCTGATCGTGCTGCCCGATGCCTTCGGCACCGACGCGTTTCTCCGCGATGCTCCCGATTGGGTGGCCGACTGGACCGGCTTCCGCCCGGACAGTGCGCCCGCCATCGAGGGCGGCGAAAAGATTATCGATTTCTGGGAGGCGCGCGGCCGCGATCCGAAGGAAAAGCTCCTGATCTTTTCCGACGGGCTCGATGTCGACATGATCGAGGATGCCTATCATCACTTCGATGGCAGGGTGCGCATGAGCTTTGGCTGGGGCACCAATCTCACCAATGATTTTGAAGGCTGCTCGCCCGAGCCCAATGCGCGGCTCGACCCGATTTCGATCGTCGCCAAGGTCAGCCATGCCAATGGCCGCCCGTCGGTCAAGCTCTCCGACAATCCGGCCAAGGCAACCGGCGAGCCGAGTGAAATCGAGCGCTATATCCGCGTCTTCGGCAATAATGGTCGTGCAGAACACGCCGTGCGCGTCTAGCGCGCTTTTCCCGCGCCTCGAATCGGACTAGTCCCGACCGGCCCCACATCCTCCCGGGATGTGAGCGGGCGAATTTTTGGTTGTTTCGCCCTTGTGGCGAACTTTCCCCTCCGGCTGTCCGTTAAGCCCACGTGAACCAACGGCGATCACTCTGGTCGTCGGGGGCTCCCATGGAGCCATGTATGAGTCTTGAATTAATCGATATCACCCTGGCCGAGCGCCAACCGCATCCCCGCATTCCCAACCGTATCAATGGCAAGGTCAACGCCGTGCTGAGCGAGACTATCGGGGCAGAGAACCTGCGCCATGAACTGGTGGTGCCGGTGTGGTTCGACGCAAAGGCGGGAATGACTGACGAAGATATCGAACTGGGCCTGATGGTGAAGGCTGCCGATATCGTGGGCCGCCTCAAGCAGCGGCTGGCGACTTAGGGCGAGGCTTCGTGACGATAGTCCGGCGCGGTGGCGAAATAGCGTGCCTGGGCCTCAAGCCGCGCCTGACGCAGGCGGCGTTCGTCGCGAAAGAACCAGATGAAGGTCGCGATAACGATGATCCAGATCGCTGCCAGTTCCAGCATGGTCCGCACTCCGTGAGACCTCTGAAATAACTAACGAAGTGTAAATGCCCTAGCGGCTTTGCCGGTTAAGCCTAACGCGTAAACTTGCGCGCAATGGCTAGAGCGGCAGCGGACCGCCGCGATTGAGCGCCACCAGCATGCCGCGCACCTGTTCCTCGGCCTGCTTGGTGACGGCCTTGCGGTTGTCATTGGCGCTGAGCGGAATGGGCTTGCCGAAGGCGATGGTGACGTCCTTGACCGGGCCGGCGAGGATGTCGCGGATATTCTGCTTGACCGATTTGGATTTGATCCAGGCGACCAGCGAGCGCTCGTTGCGGCTGATCGGCAGACCCTGCAGCTTTGTATAGGCGATGGTGAGGGGCTGGATGAGCACTTCCTCTGCGCCAGCTTCCATCATGGCATGCTGGGCGGCGCCCACGAGAGCCGAGCGGAAGGGCAGGACATGGGTGCCGATATCGGACTGGCCCTCGGCAAAGAGCAGGACTGCGTCGCCAGCGGCCAAGCGTTTGCCCATGGCCTCGGCAGTGCGGCCGGTTTCGCTGCGGCGGGTGCGATCGGCATAGATGGTGCGCTGGAGATTGGCCATCATCCCCACAAAGGGCCACTCGCCCACTTCGCGCTTGGCGACAAAGCTCACATTGGCGACGGAGCCGACCGAGACGATGTCGGTCCAGGAAATGTGGTTGGAGACGAGGAGCGTCGGGCGACCATGCGCGGGCTCGCCGATCACGGTGACGCGCAGACCAAGGAAGATGCAGCCAAGCTTGTGGAAGGCGCGCGGCAGCACATGCCAGAAGGGCAGGCGCAGCGCGAGAATGAGAGCCTGTGCCGGGATCACGACGAGCATGAACGGCACAAAGATGACGATAAAGAAAAGGGCGCGGAAGATCATTCTGTCTTAGTCCTTGGCGGACTGTCGGTCGTCCAGTGGCACCGCGTAAAGCTCCAGGCGATGATCGACCAGCTTGTAGCCGAGGCGCTTGGCGATCAGTTCCTGGATGGCCTCGATTTCCTCGTTGCGGAATTCGATGACCTTGCCGGAGCGGATGTCGATGAGGTGGTCGTGATGCTCGTCGGGGATCAGTTCGAACCGGGCGCGGCCATCCTTGAAGTCATGCTTGGTGACAAGCCCGGCTTCCTCGAAAAGATTGACGGTGCGGTAAACGGTCGAGAGCGAAATGCGCGCGTCAATGGCGGAGGCGCGGCGATAAAGCTCTTCGACATCGGGATGGTCGGAGGCGGCTTCGATGATGCGCGCAATGATGCGGCGCTGATCGGTCATGCGCATGCCGCGCGCGACGCAGGCCTCTTCGAGCGTCGGGTCGGAAGCTGTCCTTGTCATGCCTTCGCTCCTTTCCCGAATGCCTGTGGGACGGGGTTACCCAAGATCGCGCGCCATGACAAGCGCGGTGGCCGCGCTGCCATCGGGACGGGGATAATAGCCTTTTCGGGTCGAAATCGTCTCGAAACCGAGGTGCCTGTAGAGCCGGATGGCGCTGAGGTTTTGCTCGTCGACCTCAAGGAACATCCGGCGCGCCGGCGACATCATCAGATCGGCAAACACGGCATCCAGCAGCGCCCGGCCAATGCCCTTGCCGCGCGCCTTGGGATCGACCGCAATGGTCAAAAGCTCCGCCTCATCGGCGACGGTGCGGATCAGCGCGAAGCCGGAAATCCGGCGCCTCGCGTCACAGGCGATATAGACCGGGCAATTGGGATCGGCGAGGAAACTGGCAAATTCCTCGCTCGGCCAGCCGCGAAAAAAGCCCTGGGCATGGATGCGCGCCAGATCCTTGGCGTCCTTTGCCTCGCCCGGCTCGATATGGAGCCCGCCTGGGGCCATCCAGAGCTTCATCATGACTGCCGCCTCGGAATGCGGGATGCGTCCTGCGGCTTGGCATCGGCATCGCGCACATAGGAGGCGTGCGGCGGGAAGTCGGTCGGATCGGCAGCGGCAGCAAATCGCGCCATGGCTTCGATATCGACGAAGGGCGAGGTGATCAGCGTCGCCTTGGGATCAACGGATTGCTGCGCATCGCTCAGGGGAACGAGCCGCGGGCCAGCGCCCACAATGCCCGGCGCGGGAAAAGCCTCGAAATAGGCCTCGTCGCGCCGCGCATCGAGCAGCACATTGACCTTTCCGCTGGCTACGGAGAGCGAGAGCGCCAGAAGGCTCGGAATGCCCAGAACGGGGATCGCGCGCGCAACGCCAAGGCCGCGCGCCGCCGAAAGGCCGATCCGCAGCCCGGTGAAGGAGCCGGGGCCGGTGGTGACAGCAATGCGGGCGATGTCGGCATAGGTGACGCCATTTCGCGCCATCAGCACGTCGAGCCGTCCGAAAAGGATTTCCGCATGGCCCTTGGCGATGTCATCGACGATGCAATCGCTTGTGCCATCAGCGCGACAAAGCCCGAGCTGCAGCCGCGGCGCGGCAGTGTCGATGGCAAGGGTGATCGGTCTGGACATAGGGCTCGCATTCCCCGTGTTCCCTCCCGGGCGGGAGCGAAATTGACGCGAAGCGCCGGTTGCGGGGCCTGCCGGCGCGATCGCAGCATACCTATCGTTACCCCCTCGCCGAGTCCACCGCCTTGACGCCTCGCGGGCGTGCGACCACTTTGCCTCCATGCCCGTTGATTCGCCCCTATCGCGCCCATGACCTGGCTGGCCGAAACTGCCATGCTCAGCCATGGCTGGCGCCGCTTCCTGCTGCTTCTGGTGGCGGGCGCGCTGGCGGGCCTTTCCGTGCCGCCCTTTTTCATCCTGCCCGTGCTTTTCCTCGCCATGCCCATCTGGGTCTGGGCGCTGGATGGCGCCGAGCGGGGGCGAGGCTGGCGGCTGCTCTTCGGGCCAGCCTTTTCCATCGGCTTTGCCTTTGGCTGGGGCTATTTCCTCGTCGCCTTCCATTGGCTCGGTTCTGCCTTCTTCGTCGATGGCGGCTGGGTGCTTTGGGCCATGCCCTTTGCCGTTGCCGCGCTGGCGGCGCTGATCGCGCTGTTCTGGGGCCTCGCCAGTGCCATGGCGCATCTGAGCTGGAGCCATGGCTGGACCCGCATCCTGACGCTCTCGGCCTGGCTCGCGGCAGCCGAATTCGCGCGTGGGCATGTTCTGACCGGGTTCCCATTCGATCTCATCGGCTACAGCCTCACCGGCACCGAAGAGATGATGCAGCTCGCCTCTGTCATCGGCGTCTATGGGCTCAGCTTCCTCGCGCTGCTGCTGGCCATGACGCCGGCGCTGGTCTGGCCGGCGGATGGCCGCAACTGGTCACGGCGCCTGCCGCCACTGTTCCTCGCGCTCTTTGTCATTGCCGCCCAGCTTGGCTATGGCTGGAACCGGCTGAGCGGCACTGTTGCCACCGAGCGCAGCGACATGGCCATGCGGCTCGTGCAGCCGCTGGTCTATGAGCATGCCGATTTCGGCAATGTCGATCCGGTGGCGCTGATCGACCGGCTGCTGATGCTGTCGGACATGCGCATGGACCCGTCCGATCAGGGCCTTGCGGACATCACGCATCTCGTCTGGCCCGAATCGAGCCTGCCCTTCTTCCTCGAATCCTATCCCGAAGCCTTGGCCCGCATCGCCCGCATGCTGCCCGAGCAGGCGACATTGATCGCCGGAGTGCCGCGGCGTCCCTATGAGCTGGGTGAAGCGGGCAATAGCCAGCCGCCGTTCAATTCGGTGGTTGCGATCGATACCGATGGCGAGATCGTCGCCAGCTATGACAAGGCGCACCTCGTGCCCTTCGGGGAATATCTGCCCTTTGCCGGTTTCTTCAAACAGCTGGGCATTACCCAGTTCGTGCCGGGGGCAGATGGCTGGTCACCCGGCGACGCGCGGCGGCGGCTGATGGGCCTGCCGGGAGCACCGGCGCCGCTGGTGCTTGTCTGCTACGAAATCCTGTTCTCGGGCGATCTCGGCGACACCGCGGCCGCGCAGTTCATCCTCAATGTCACCAACGATGCCTGGTTCGACAAATCCATCGGGCCCGCGCAGCACGCCCATCACGCCAAGCTTCGCGCCGTCGAAGAGGGCATGAGCCTCGTTCGCGTCGCCAATACCGGCCTCACCTTCGCCACCGACCCCCTGGGCAGAATCACCGCGCAGCTCGCGCCGGGCGAAATGGCCGCGCTCGACATCCGCCCGCATGTCAAACTTGACGCCACGGTGTTTTCAAAGGTCCGGCACTGGCCCTTTCTCATCGCCGTGCTGGCCGGGATTTTGGCGGGCTTTGTGGCGTCACGGCGGGGGCGGAGAAGAGTAGCGGTCTGACGCAAGGCCGCTTGAGCCTGTAGCCCCGCAAAGCAAAACCCCGACTGCATTGCTGCAATCGGGGTTTTTGAAATTGGTGCCCAGAAAAGGACTCGAACCTTCACGCCTTGCGGCACACGGACCTGAACCGTGCGCGTCTACCAATTCCGCCATCTGGGCGACGGGCGTGTAACTAGGGTGCCCTTGGGGCAATGTCAATGCGGTTTCCGCACTGCTTGCAGAAGAGAGGGAAAGCGTCGCAGGTTTTCCCCATCTGCGCGCATCCGATCAGAAGTTTGCGCCATCCCAATGGGTAATGGCATTGCGGTCTACGGGCGGCGCGTCGTTGAGGCAGGCGACATTGATCATCACCATCTCATTGCCCTTGCCATCGCTGCCGCGCGCAAAGGCTTCGATTCCGCAGGTCTTGCAGAAGAGGTGGTCGATGCCCTTGGTGTTGAAATGATAAAGGGTCAGATTGTCTTCGCCTCTATGAAGCGTGAAGGCGCTGGCGGGGACTGACTGCATCACCCAGCCCAACCGGCGGCAGCGGGAACAATTGCAGTCGCCCATCGAGCCCAGGTCTGTATGGGCGGTGAAACGCACGGCGCCGCAATGGCACTGGCCTTGATGGTCACGAGCTTGGGGCATGCTTGATCTCCTTATGAGAACAAATGAAGAACAAGTGTGCGAAAGAGTCAAGCCGCCATGAGGTTTTGCGAGGACTGCCAAGGCTCGACATCAGGCGCTCCCATGGGCTAGAAGCGAGGCCAGCCAATCTTCTTGATCGGAGCCCCGATATGGATCGCAATACCCCAAAGCTCGCTACGGTTTTTGGCGGTTCGGGATTCGTCGGCACCCATCTTATTCCGCTGCTGGCCAGGCAGGGCTATCGGGTGCGCGTTGCGGTGCGCCGTCCGGACCTTGCCGGCACCGTCCGCGTTGCTGGCGGCGTCGGTCAGGTCGTCCCGGTCCAGGCCAATCTGCGCAATGAAGACTCCATCCGTCGCGCCGTCGTCGGCGCCGATGTAGTGATCAATCTCGTCGGCATCGGTTATGAGCGCGGCAAGCAGACTTTTGGCGCCGTGCATGTCGATGGCGCTGCCGCCGTGGCCCGTGCCGCCCGCGACGCAGGCGTCGCACGCCTCGTGCATCTCTCGGCTCTGGGCGTCGAACAGGCCGCCGATGTCAGCAAATATGCTGCCAGCAAGCTAGCTGGCGAAAAGGCCGTGCTGGAAGCCTTTCCGCAGGCCACGATCATCCGCTCCTCGATCATGTTTGGTCAGGACGATGGCTTCTTCAATCTGATGGGCTCGCTGTCGCGGCTCCTGCCGGTGATGCCGGTGATCGCGGGCGACACGCGTTTCCAGCCCGTCTTTGTCGGCGATGTCGCCGAGGCGATCGCCAAGGCAGCCGCGGGCGAGGCCAAGTCCGGCCGCGTCTATGAGCTTGGTGGTCCTGATGTCGAAAGCCATCGTGCACTGCTGGAGCGCGTGCAGCGGGAAACCCGCCGCAATCGTCCGCTCCTCGCCTTCCCGACGGGGATTGCGCGGTTTGGCGCCGGGATCCTCGGCCTGCTGCCGTTCAAGCCGCTGGTGACGGGTGATCAGATCACCCTCCTCGGCATCGACAATGTCGTGTCGGAAGCCGCCCAGAAGGACAAGCGCAGCTTTGCTGCCTTCGGCATCACGCCGACCAGCATGGACAAGATCCTGCCCACCTATATGTGGCGTTTTGGCCCCAATGGGCAGTTCGATCGCAAGGAACGTCCCACCGTGGACGGGCTGCCGACCAGCTAAACGCGCATCACTGTTTGAATTTTGAAAATCCCCGGGCCAGTGCTCGGGGATTTTTTGTTTTGCGCGGCGCAAAATTGTCCAAAGATATATCTTGAAACAGGGTGCGCGCCCCACAATCTCTGGCGCACGGGGCTTTGCGATATATCTGGAGATATAGATGTCTTACTGGAAAAATGGTGAACCCAACTGGCGTCAGTTCGAGCGCATGGCGCGGAGCGGCTGGGGCCGTGTGCAGCGCATGGCCGATGAAGAGCTGGGTAATGTCGGCGGCAATTTCCGCGTTGGCCGCATGCTGGCCTCGGGCGATGTGCGGCTTGTGGCGCTCTATTTCATCGAACAGCAGCCGCGCCATGGCTATGACCTGATCAAGGCGGTCGAAGAGCGCTCCAATGGCGTCTATTCGCCCAGCCCCGGCATTGTCTATCCGGCCCTGACCTATCTGGAAGAAGCCGGTTATGTGACCTCGGCCGCTGACGGCAACAAGAAGCTCTATACCATCACCGATGAGGGGCGCCGTCATCTCGACGAGAACCGTGAGGGGGTGGCTGGAACGCTCGACTTCCTCGCCAAGACGGGTGAGCAGATGAACCGTTTTCGCGAGTTCGTCCGTGCCGACTGGCCCTTTGGTGCGGGCGAAAACCCGGAAAACGGCAATGTGCCGCCGCGCTGGCATGAACGCTCTGCCGAGCAGGATCAGCCGCTCAAGGACGCCGTGCCGGAACTGGAAGCGGCGCGCAAGGCGCTCAAGGCCGCCATCAAGAAGGCCCGCCGCGCCGGCGAAGACCAGCAGCGCCGCGCTGCCGACATCCTCCGTCGCGCTGCAGCGGAAGTGGAAGGTCTCAGCGACGACGAGGTCGACCTCTAGGCGGGCTTGCTCACTGCAGGTTCATTCCACCCACAAATCCGTCCTCGGGCTCGACCCGAGGACCTTTCTCCACCGGCACGGATCCATTTGAGGATAGCGGCCCTCGGGTCAGGCCGAGGGGCGGCGCGGTGGATGGGGCGCAAGTTGCGCTCACACCCCCGGCTTGGTCTTGAGGAAATCCAGCACCATCTGCACGGCATGGGCTTCGCGCTCCTGCACCATGCTGACGCTGGAAAGATCGCGCTCGAAGATCACCGACAGCGTTGCGGTGTTCGAGACGTAGAAAAAGCCGAGCGCTGCGACGGAAATATAGAGCTGCACGGGATCGACGTCGCGGCCGAAGCTATTTGCTGCCGCGCCGCGTTCGAGAATGGCCGCGATCTGACCCACCAGCGGCGAATGCAGCGCCTTGATGTCAGGCAGGGTTTTCAGGAACCGCGCGTTTTCAATATTCTCGGTGCCGAGCAGGCGCGGAAACCAGGGATTGGCAAGGAAGTGGCGGAAGG